>JBEKRA010000007.1:0-18784 GCA_049519195.1 Verrucomicrobiota bacterium | reverse complement strand
ATGGCGGCGGCATAATTGGTGACGGCCAGTCCAAACCAGTGGCGGCTGAAGCAAAAGCGCGCCAGCGCAGCCATGTCGTCCGTCTGGTTGACACGATTGGTCAACGCCGTGTTGTAGCATTGTGCCGCGTCGTTGGTGCGCCCCATTTTTTCATAGAGTTGACCCAGCGACAGCCAGGCCGTGCCATAATCCGGTTTCAGTGCGAGCGTGCGCTTGAACTCGACAACAGCCTCGTCGCGGCGGCCAAGTTTCTCCAGGCACGAAGCGAGGTTGAGCCTGCCCCAAACGGCTCGCGGGTTGAGCGCAAACACCCGCTTAAAGGCCGCGGCCGCATCCTCGTATTTCCCCTCCTGCGCCAGCAGGGTGCCGTATAGCAGCCAGCACTCGCCGCTGCTGGGCGTCCGGTCAAGCGAATGTTGAGCCGCGGCAACACCCCCGGCATAATCCCCCTCCGCCTGCTTGATTTCGCCCAATTGTTCCCACAGCACGGCATCGTCGGGCCACCGCGCGAGCGCGGCCTCGGCGGCGGATTGCGCCTCGCGAAGCAACGCGGCCGAATCGGGCGGCGGCAATTTGCGCGCGGCTTCGGTCAGGCGGCGCATTTGCTCGTCGTGATTGGCTTGAAAAGTGAATGGAACGTCCGCTAGGCGCCCGAACAGGGTTGACAGGGCCGATTGCGTGTCGCGCGGCGTGCGGCCGAGGCGTTGCGCGCATTGGGCAACGTCCGGCCAGGGGGCGCTTTCCGAAAGCATCAATTCATTTTCCACTTTTCCCGCGATGGCGCGGGCAAGGAAATAGTTGCCCTGGAATGTGAGATGGACGTGTTCATAAAATAATTCGGCGCCGGGAATGCCGTCTTGACTCGCCTCCGCCAGCACCCGTTCACCGTCGGCCAGCGCCACATTCTTTTCCGCCAGTTGCCGGATAATGTCATTGAGCCGGCTGTCACATCGAAAACGCAAGGCATCCAGATCGCGCGCCGCGGCAAATTCCTTTTGGGCCGCCCCGGCATCATTCAACGCCAGCTCGCACTGGCCGCGGCGGAACCGCAACTCCGCAAAGCTATCGTCGGTTTGTTCCGCCTGATCATAGTCAGTCGTCGCCTGCCGGAAATCCCCGCTCTCCTGGGCTTTCACGCCGGCATCGAAGAAGCGTCGCCAGTCATTTTGTTGGGATCCCGAAAAATCGGGGCGGTGCAGCGACGCAAATGGGGCGCAATCCTTCAAGTTCACCGCCACCGTGCTTAATACGACTTTCGCGCCGCTGTGTTGGCCCGCAGCAATAATGTCTTTCAGATTGCGCCCGAAATTCCCATAGACCGCGCCGAGGCGCGGGTCGGAACCGGCCAACTTATATTTTACGAACGCCTTCATGCCCTCCCATTCGCCGCTCCCTTCGGCGGTTTTCTGCGCCGCCCGCCGCAACGCGTCGAACAATTGGCCGGTTCGTGTCGCTTTGAGCGCGAGTCCGGCGCGGATCAATGGCAGCGGCATCGTTTGACTGCCAAAGACCGTGCCGGCGCCGAACGGCCCGACCACTTCATTGTTCCCCATGTAAATCACCCAAACGTCCGCGCGGGCCTCCTTGCAGTCGCGGGCCAGGGGCAGGATGACGTGCGAGTTGATGCCGGTCATGGCCGCGTTGACCACTTCAAACTTTTTGTCGGGATGACGCAATTCAAGCATGGCTTCCAACATGCGAGGCAGCCCGAATCGGGGTTGAGGATCGCCATAAGCAGCGGATTCGCCAAAGACAAAAATCCGAACCGTGTCGGGCGGCTTCTCGCGCGGGATGGAAGTTGCTTCCGGCACGCGGGCCGCGCGCGGACCAAAAAATCGCCAGCCAAACCGGTCGTTCTGCACGAAGGTCTTTTCACCGTGGTTGGATGATTTCAGCAGGAATGCGGTTGGGTATCCAAAACCGGCCAGCCGGAGACCCAATTCAAGCAGCCCGAAGCAAAGCAGCGGCACTCCCGCCAGTGCCATCAGGCGGAAACACCACAATTTGCGCCTGGAGAATGGCGGGACAGGATTCTTAATGATGGATTTACGATTTGGTTTCCGGCGGCTCATAACGTCTAAAACATGCTGTCCAGTGAACCATCCTGTCTGGCCGGTTGCCAGAATGTTTTCCGGTCTCGCGGCGATTTAAGCTGGAGAAAATCCTTCCCCGACAGGCGCAGGATCCATCCGAACGGAGAAAGTATCACAAAAAAGAGCGCCGCCAGGACTACTTTGCCCAAGACTTGAATGATATAAAACCCCAGCCGGGTCGTGAAGCGATAATAACCACGGAACCAGCGGGGACGCACCCACGCGCACAGCGCCGCCAGCGCGATCAAAGCCAGCGCCGCGGTCAGGAAGGTCACGGAAACCACGCCGCGCCAGCGCAAAATGCCGATGATCGCGGCCGGGCCGATCAGGCCGAGCAGCGTGGCCTTGCGCCATTCCTTGGGGTCTTCTTTGAAGTGGAGTCTCATGCTGATTTGCTTTTAAAATGCGACGCGCTTGGTTTGGACTGCGGCGGCTTGACGCCGCTTTCTTCGACGCGACGTGTCGCGTCGTTCCAAAGCGCAGACACGTCTGCGCAGTCCACGGCAAGACGCTGCCCACCCTGCCAATTAGTTGCATATTGAACGCAGGTTGGTCTCATTTAATCGGCTTGCGGCGCGATGCGCCGTTCAACTTTGGCGCGGGGCTGGGCCAGGCGTTCGATGATAAAATTGCCGATGATCAAATAATCCATCTCGGTGTTCATAAAACAGCGGTAGGCGTCGTCAGGCGTGCAGACTATCGGCTCACCGCGCACGTTGAAAGAAGTATTGATAAGAACGCCGCAGCCGGTGGTTTGTTCAAAACGCAGGAGCAAATCATAAAGGCGCGCATTGGCCTCGCGCGTGACGGTTTGCACCCGGGCGGAATAATCCACGTGCGTCACGGCAGGAATGGTGGAGCGCCCGGCTTTGAGCAAATCAAAGCCGCTCTTTCCAACGGGCAATGGCTGGCGCAAACCGGCCTGGACGGGCGCGACCAGCAGCATATAAGGCGAAGCTTCATCCAGCTCGAAATAATCCGCCACCCGCTCACGGCGCACAATCGGCGCGAACGGACGAAAGGATTCGCGAAATTTTACCTTGAGATTCATCACCGATTGCATCCGCGGCGAGCGGGCATCGCCGAGAATGGAGCGGTTCCCCAGCGCGCGCGGGCCAAATTCCATCCGTCCCTGAAACCAGCCCACGACCTTTTCATCCGCCAGCAACCTGGCGGTTGCTTCAAGCAACTCGTCGTCGGAACAGCGGCGGTAAATCGCATTGTGTCCTTTCAGGACGGCTTCGATTTCGCTCCCGGAATATTCCGGGCCCAGCAGCGCGCCGCGCATGGAGTCATTGGCCGCCGGCGTTCGTTCTTCCTTGCTGTGCCACGCCGCCAGGGCCGCGCCGAGCGCGCCGCCGGCGTCACCCGCGGCGGGTTGAATCCAGAGCCGCTCGAAGATTTTTTCGCGCAGTATGTGTCCGTTGGCCACGCAATTCAGTGCCACCCCGCCGGCCAGGCACAGATTGTCGCAGCCGGTCTGGTCCCGCGCGTGGCGGGCCAGCCGCAGCATGATTTCCTCGCAAACCAGTTGGATGGAGCGGGCCGCGTCCATGTGCCGTTGCTCGATAGGGTCCTCCTGGCCGCGCGGCGGGCCGCCGAACAAGCGATGAAAACGGCCGTTGGTCATGGTCGTGCCGCCGAGAAAATCGAAATAGTCCAGGTTCAGCCGGAACGAGCCATCCGGTTTCACGTCAACCAGATTTTCGCGGATGGCATCGGCATATTTTGGCTCTCCGTAGGGCGCCAGGCCCATCAATTTGTATTCGCCGGAATTGATGCGGAATCCGCAATAATCCGTGAACGCCGAATAAAGCAATCCGAGGGAATGTGGAAAACGGATCTCTTCGATCATTCTGATTTCAGAGCCGCGACCGATGCCAATCGTGGTCGTCGCCCATTCGCCGACGCCATCCACGGTGAGGATGGACGCCTCGTTGAAAGGCGACGGGTAAAACGCGCTGGCGGCATGGGCCTGGTGATGTTCCGTGAATAAAACGGCGCAATCCTGGCGCAGCTCCGGAAGCTCCTTGCGAATTGCGCCGCGCAGATCGAGTTTCTCGCCGAGCCAGTTCGACATCACGGTGGGAAAAGTCCGCCAGCCGCGCGGCGCCACGGCCAGATACGTCTCCAGCACGCGGGCAAATTTGAGAATCGGCTTGTCGTAGAAAACGACCGCGTCCAATTGCCGGCAGGCGAGGTCCGCCTGGCGCAGGCAGGCGGCGATGGCGTGGCGCGGGAAATCCGAATCATTCTTCTTTCGCGTGAAGCGCTCCTCCTGGGCGGCGGCGGCGATCCGGCCATCGCGGAGCAATGCCGCGGCCGCATCATGGTAATATGCGGAAATCCCCAGGATGTTTCGCCACGACGGCATTGCCTAGAAAAGGGGATAAATGGCCCAGACGATGCCCGAACTGGTCGCAAAAATAAGGACCGCGGCGAGCGCGAGCAGGAGAACCACCAATGGCAGCAACCACCATTTCTTCTCACGCGCGCAGAACCGGAAAAATTCTCGTAAAACGGTCCACATGTATGTGGACACAATAGCGGCGGGGCGGGATTCGGTCGAGCGTTAATTTCCCCCGCGCGGAAGACGCGGCGCAACCTGGCACTGTTCTTTTGCAGCACAGCCGTCGCCGGCTGCGAGTTCCCGCAGCGTGCAGTTGAAAAGTGAAGCGGTGGTGCGTGTAGCTGCGACGCCCACGTCGCAGAGGGTGCCGGTGACGCCTCGTCGCCGACTCCAGGCCGCCCAACCAAATGGTGTGTTTGGTTTATCGCGCGACGATGGCGTCGCGCCCACCTTCTGCGACGGGGCGTCGCAGCTACGAAAAAAAGAGGCGGAGGTGTTACCCTCCGCCTCTCTGATTTATATCTTATTTACAGGCTTCCGCCTTATGGGTTGCTCAATATGAAGAACACATTCGGCGTCGCCGCGTCAATTATGCCCGTGTAAGGCGATGTTGCGCCAGGCACTGGCGTCCACGGCCCTGCCACGTTCGTTGACGAGAGCAACGTTCCGTTGGTCCACGCCAGGGTAACTTGATTGCCATTGACGGCAATTGTGCCAGACCACCCCGGCGGCCCTGCCGGCGGCGTCGCCCACGGCGCTGTCATGGCGACACTAACCTGATCTGCGCTAAGCGCGGTGTCATAGATTTGCACGCCATAGATTTCGCCGGTGAAGTAGTTGCCGAAGGCGTTGCCACCTCCGTCACGGGCGCCAATCATAAGGTGCGAGGCAGGAGACAGGGCTTCCTGTGCAACGCTGGCCCACGTAACGACCAGATTGTCATCAACATAGAGTTTCATGAGACCCGACGTCACGTCGTAGGTGCCGGCATAGTGGTGCCAGAAACCGTCATTGCTGGTAGCTGGCGCTCCCATGTCTCCCGCGGGGCGCACGGTAAAGCACGGGGTGTTCCAACCGTCACAGCGGAGCTGCCAGCCATAACCGTTTTCACCATACTTGGACACCCACGGATTCCAACTGCCCGGCCAGCCCTTCGCCCAGCACTCAACTGTCATGCTGTTGCTGATGGCCAGGTCGAACGTGTTGACGTAGGCACCGTCCAGCGTGGACGAGTTGGATATCGTGAGGCCGGCGCCATTGAAATACAGCGATTGGCTGCCGGGCGGGGCGATGGGCGGAACGTCATTGGTCCACCAAACTGCGCCGCTTTGCACCTTGGCGTCGTGTGTGCCCGCCGGTGAATATCCTGACGTGTCGGCCAGGCTGTTGTTTGTTCCGATATTAAGCCATTCACCCACGAGAGTCCCCGCAGGCACAGCCACAACGGAGTCAGTCCCAACGATGAGGATCGAATTGCTGCTGACCACCGAGCTATTCGCGTCCGAGACAATCAAGGTATAGACACCATCGTAGTTCGTCGTCACATTGTAGATCGTCAGGAGGGTTGTTTCAAAGCCCGACGCCGCAGCGATTGACTTTGAGCCCGAGATAACGACACCGCCATAGTTGCCGTCCACCAGATTGGTGCCGTTGAGCTGCCACTGATTGGTGAGAGGCCCGCCGCCGCCGGCAATGGCCCCGATCTGCACAGTCACGCCCACACAGGTGGTGCTGTTGGTGGCTGGCGGCTGCTGCGTTATCTGCGGCGCCGCGCTGGCAGGAATAGCGAGCAAAGCCAGAACCTGGGGTTGAGTGAGCGCATAGTTATAAATGCGCACATCGTAGAGATTGAAGGGGCCTCCGTAGCTGCCATAGTTGTTGCCCGGCGGTTGGTCTTTGGCGCCGAGGACAACATGTTCAGCCGGAGCCATGTTGTATTGCATGTTGTTGGTCTCCTGACCCCACAACACACCATCAATATACAGGTTGCGGAGGGTGGTATGGACATCATACGTGCCGACGTAGAAGTGCCAGTTGCTATCAATGCTATAGTAGCTCGCGCTGCCGCCAGCACCGGTGGCGGCGTGCAGATCGTCCAGATCGCCACCCATAGCCCAACCCGGGCCGCAGCCCTGAACAAAGGAGCCCGCGCCATTGTCGCGAACCGTCCAGCACGGAATCTGGCCCGGCCCGCCGCCTTCGCGGAACTGCCATCCGGGGCCTTCACCATACTTGGACACCCACGGATTCCAACTCCACGAGCCGGCGGCGCCCTTCGCCCAGAACGCGACGGTCATGGAACCGCCGATCATGTTATCGAACGTGTTGGTGTAGGCCGCGTCCAACGTGGACGAGTTGCTGATGGCGATGCCCGAGCTGGCGGCTATGTTAAGCGATAGACCGGGCCGCAAGGGCGGCACATCACTCGAGAATGAATAACTGCCGGCGATGACGTAACCGTCGTGCGTGCCCGCGGGCGAAAAGCCCGAAACATCAACCAAATTGGTTGATATGTCTGTTCCGTTAACCCATTGACCCACCAGGCTCGGAAGCGCAATGTTAAGGAGCGCATTGCTGCTGATCGCCGTGTATGTCACGCTAAGGATGACGTTCGATGCAATCAAACGATACGCACCCGCGTCCTGGAGCGACACGTTGAGAACATGCAACGTGCTCGAATTAGCGCCGGTGAAATTGGTGCTGTCAGCCAGGTTTTGGATATTGGTGCCGTTAAACTGCCACTGAAACTTGAGCGGCAAGGTGCCGCCGACGGTGGCACTAAACTGCGCAGGCAGGTTCGTAAAGGAGAGAACGGTTTGCGGCTGCCCGTTTATCACCGCCGGAACCACGCCATATAATGACGATATTGATACGCCCGCAGGGTATCCAGGAGTATTATTAGTAGCAGGCAAATCATAGTTATAGACGCGCACGTCGTAGATCACAATGCCGGTGGAGTAGCTGCCGAAGGAGTTGCCCGGCGGTGAGTCTTTGGCGCCGATGCAAAGGTGTGCATACGGGGCCAGGTCATAAGCCACGTTATTGGTCTCTTGGGCGGCCAGCACCCCGTCCACATACAGGTCGCGGATGCCCGTGACGGCGTTGAAAGTGCCGGCATAGAAGTGCCAGGCGCCATCATTGCAGACATAGAGCGTGGTGGCCAAGTCATCAGTAGCGTCGCCCGTGTTGGCACCATAGCCGAAACCGCCGATTTGTTCGTCACGAATGGTAAAACACGGAAACATGGGGTTACCGTCCGCGCGGAGCTGGAAGCCGCCATCGGGCGAATTGTAGGGTCTTCCTTCACCCCACTTGGACACAAACGGAGCCCAAGCTGCCGGGAAACCCCTCCCCCAGCATGCGATGGTGACAGCGTTTTGGATCTTGTTATCGAACGTGTCGTCGTAGGCCGCCCCGTCCAGCGTGGACGAGTTGCTGATGGCGAGACCCGTAGCACCGGAGAAGAAAAGCGCCACACCGGTCTTGCCTGGCGGCGGATCATTAGTGAACGCAACGCCGCTACCGCCGATGAGGAAAGCGCCGTGATTGGTCGCCAGCGAATAGCCTGAAACATCAAGAATGCTGCCATTTGAATTGGTTGCCGCAGATGTTCCACTAAGCCATTCACCCACGAGGCCCCTGGCCTGAATGGTAACGATCGCATTGCTGCTGGCCACGCTGCCAATGCTGTTCGTGATCAACAACTGATACGAACCCGCGTCTTTCACCGTCACACTGCCAATAGTCAGGACGTTCGAATTTGCGCCGGTGAAATTGGTCGGGTCTATAAATTGGACATTGGTGCCGTTCAAGGTCCACTGATATACAAAAGGCGAGGTGCCGCTGATGCCAGTGGCTTTCAACGTCCCCGGATTGCCAGTAAAGACATAAGTGTTTTGCGGCTGGCCGGTGATCTGCGGCGCATATCCCGACACGCCGACGCCCGCGGCGAACAATGCCAGAATCTGGTCGGCAGTGAGTGCCGATTTGAACACGGCCGCATCGGAAATCTGACCGTTGAATACAGCGCTGGGCGCTTGAGCAGTCCCATTCGCATCAGAGCCGAGATAAACGCCTCCGGCATAAAACGCCTCGGGTTGGGTCGGAACGGCATTGAAGGCCGATCTCAATATCGTGTTCGCGTTGGTGTCAACGTAATACTGATAGATGGTCGCCCCATTTGTATCCATCACCCAGGCGACAAACTGCCAGATGTTGGTCTCCGCATAAAGTTGCGAATTCCAGTTCCATGTCGAACTGCTGTTCGTGTTCCAAGTGTAACCCAAGCAAGGCATGCCGTTGACCGCGCCTCCTGAAAAACCAACTATCGCCGCGTCACCCGCGGCGGTCCGGTTACCGAGCAATCCGGTATAGTTGACCTGCCCGCCAGAGGGATTGATCCACATGCAGATGGTCACGGTGTTGGTGTTAAGATTCAAATACGGAAGCGTGATCACCGAATTTACGTTGCCAGCCGTCGTTTGCAGCGCACCCTGGAAGAGGTCAAATCCAGCGTATTCCGGAGGCTGCGGCGACTCAATATAATTCCAGTAACCCAGAGCAGCCGTCCCCCAAGTCCCATTGTATCCGTTGGCAGTGGAATCGTAAGCCTGCATACCTCCGACGGAAGGATCACCTTGTTCATCCAACTGCCAATAGGCAAGCGGATTATCGGCCAAGACTGCCGCCTTGAAAGTAATCTGGGAGCGGGCCGATTGCGAGAACATCGCGACGCCCATTATCAGGCAGGCGGCAAGCTTGCCGACACGGCTGGCCGTGAAGGAAAGCAAACGGAACCTGGCCTGTGTTTTTCGGGATGATAAAACAAGTGGTGGGTTGTTTGGATTCATAATGTTATTATTTTTTTACTTCGATTTACTGTTTGTTCCCAAATTCCCGTGCGTCAGTTTCATCGTGAGTGCCGTCCTGGGTGCTCACGGCGCCTGCCACGGCAAGTTGGCTTGAGGGAGATAATCTCACGAATGCAGACCGAATGGAATATGACATTTGTCACATATTGATTAAGGATTGATTAAGGCGGTCCATTCGGCGGCGGTTGCTCCGCCTTGTCATTGGTCGTGCCGGAAAAAAAACCGCGAGGCTGCCCTCGCGGCCTTGATCAAAGGCAGACTGAATCCTAACTCCGAAGTTGCCGGGCGCGAGCAGCGGTGACGCCTCGTCACCGAAAGGCGGCAGCGGCGCCCTCGTCGCATTTTTCACTCCATCGGGAAAGCCGCTGATCCAACTGGCGACGAGGGCGTCGCCGGCGCTTTTCCGCGACGGGGCGCCGCAGCCGCCCGCGGCCACCGCCCTGAACAATGGATTTTTCATTACTCTTATGCAGTGAATTAGTTTGTTGGATTGTTTGACTTCCACCGCAACACACCACGGGCCGAACCAAACAATTGGTCAGGTTCCCTCGCGCTTGATGCGAAGGTGCTTGACAACGGCCTCGGTCCGGCAGCGGACGTGAAGCTTCTGGAAAATGTTTGCCAGGTGATTGCGCACGGTGCCGGCGGAAATGCTCGTCTTCTGCGCAATCTCCTTGTTCGACAGTCCTTGCGTGAGCAGTTCAAGGAGTTCAGCTTCCCTGGACGTCAAGCCCGCCTCCGGCTCAACAGAAGGCGTGCGAAAAGACTGCACCACCATGCGCGCTATCTCGTTCGTCATCGGCGCGCCTCCGGCGCGCACTTCCGCAATGGCCTGGATGATTTCATCCGGGCGGGAACGCTTGAGTATATACCCGGAGGCGCCGGCTTTGAGCGCTTGAAAAATGAGGTCGCTGTCTTTGTAGACGGTGACCATGATGACCTGCAGCCCCGGCATCTTCCCGGTCAATCGCGCCGTGCAGGCAATGCCGGATTCATCCGGCAGATGGATGTCCATCAGGACAACGTCGGGCTGATGTTTGGGCACCTCGATGAGGGCCTCTTTGGAAGTCGAGCAGACGCAGACGCAACGGTATCCGGGCGCGCTGTCAATCAGCTCCGCCAGCATTTTGCGCATCGTGCTGTTGTCCTCGATGATGGCAACGGTGGTCATGATGTAATGTATAATTACCGGTGTTGTGTGTTCCTTGTCAACCGGGCGGCCCAACTGCCGGGCCAAGAGGGACAATGAATTTGACGGTTGTCCCGCTTCCGGGCTGTGATTCGACGCGGCATTCGCCGCGCATCGCCTGCAGACGCTCCTGGAGGTTCGTCAGACCATTGCCGCGCTGGACGGAATTCAAGTCGAAACCGCGGCCGTTGTCGGTGATAACCATGTGCAGGCGATCGCCCAGTTGCGAGATCTGAAACTCCACTTCAGTTGCCGACGCATGGCGGATGACATTGTTCAACGCCTCCTTGACGGCAAGGAAGAGGCTGTGCCGCGCCGCTTCGGTGAGCGCAACCACGCCACTCTCCATTCGAATCCTCAAGCGGCAAACGATGGCCGACGAAGAAAAAAGCTCCCTGGCATAGCCGCCGAGGTAATCGGCGAACGATTGCAGGGAGTTGCGCTTGGGATCAATCGCCCAAACAATGACATCCAGGCCGGAAACGAGAGCGCGGGCTTTCTCGGCAATGGTGTGGAAGCGATCACGGATCTTCTCCGCGTCATGGAACTGCCCCAGGCCGGCGCTGGCCAGCAGACTCACCTCGGTAAGCCCCGTGCCCAGCTCGTCGTGCAGGTCGCGCGCGATGCGCGAGCGCTCGGCTTCGGCGGCCTGCTGGAGTTCCGCGCGCTGACGATTGCGGATTTCCGTCTCCAATTTCCGGGTGCGTTCCTGAACCTGCCGCCGCAACTCCTTGTTCCAAACCAGAACAACGCAGAGCAGCATGGCAAGCAGTCCTCCGAGGACGAGCAGGCGCTTCAAGGTCCACCAAGGAGGGGTCGCCAGGACGCGAATGCCCGCGGGCGAGTTCAACAGAAGTTCGAACCCGCTTACAGTTCCATCGCCAGCACGGTTGCCTTGAGGCGCATAAACACCAGTCAACTCCAAACGGCTGCCAGGCGGCGGCAGGTTGACTTCCCGGCCACCGCTGTTTATCCGCACCTTGAACGCGAGGAATCCTGACTGGAGTTCCAACAGGTATTCAGAACCCTCGCGCCATTGGTTCATCAGCGCGGCATCCACCTGGACGAGCGTGCCGGCATGGCTGGCCAGCAGCAGCCGGTCCGGCGCGAGCTTTGCAGGCGGGCACAAAGGAGCGCTGCCGGTTCCGCGCATGACCGCCTCCTTCAACTCGACAGCGGCACCGCCCAGTTCGAGAAAGCCCACGGCATCCACCAATTCGCCGACGGCAAAGGAATCAGAATTCCTGGTTGTCACGTGCATGCCATTGGTGCCGTCGGTTAGAAAATACTCTCCGGGGCGTCCGTAAATGATCTGGCCGCTCACTTTCAGCAGCCGGAACGGCACCGGCTTGGGATCGTAAAACAACAATTCGCCGATGCTCTTCCGCGGCGCGCCAAAAAGATCACGCGGCGCAGGCTCGAGAACCTCGATGGCGGCGCCGCTGACGAACAGCGATCCCACACCAAGCTTATGCGTTTCCGGATCATAGTCTGCAAAGACACAGCCACGGATCCTGACCACGGCGCCTTCATAGCCGGGCAGGAAGTCAGCACGGAAATCGCTTAGTTCCAGCGCAATCTTTCCCCCTTGCGTGAGCAGCATAACGCTACGATCCCGGACGGCTGTCACAACTCCGTCAATCTCCGCATACTCGCTATCCAGACTCCCGTTCACCAATTGATCCCAAGTGGCGCGCACCGGCTTTGGCAACTGACCGGGGCCGAGATGAGTGATCCGGCGCGCAATCACAACCGGAGCAAACGCCCCGGGACCGGTGAATCCTTCGATCTGGCAGAACTCACCGCGCTGCAATGGTTCGGCTTCCGGCAGATAATCCAAAACAACAAACACGCCGCGTGTCGAATCCTGGACTACCGCACCTGAATACTTGGAAATATAGGGCGTAACAGCAACCCCGCGAATCGAGACCGGAAGTCCCTGATTTGCCAGGTCGGGGGAGAGTGCTTTGATTTCCGCCGCAGTTGAGATTGCCGAAGACGCGCCTGCCGCATGAACACGGCCAGCAGTCGGAAGGTTCGGCGTTTCTCCCTTGCTGGTCGCTTTGGCCGGAGCGGTTTCCGGCAATACGGCGGGCCGGACGGCTTTCCAGTTCAAGACCAAAATCCTGCCAGGAACACGTGAGTCACCGTCGGCGACAACATTCTGATAAATGCCGGTGACTCGAACTTTGCCGTGCGGCGGGATGCCGGGCACGGAGTCGCCACTTTCAAAAAAGTCCACGCGGACATCCTCATTCCCCACCCGCATCTGCAATTCTCCGCCAGTCGTCCAAACACCCACGCCGCTGACCGTCCCTTCAAGCGTCACCCAGGGAGAGTTGCCCCGTTCAAGAATGGACAAGGGAAGTTTCTCCACCGCAACGGGCGCGGGATGTTTGCCAAGCACGCGAACATTCAGGGGAGCCTCACCGACAAATAATCTGCTGCCATCGTCAGACGTGAGATGGAACGTGTAGACACCATCCCGGGGAATCACAATCAAACCGGTGAATTCCAGTCCGACATTTTCTTCCCGCGTTCGAACGTTGAGATCAAGATTCGTGGCAATACCGGTTTTTGCCGGCTGAAATTTCCGGAAGTCGGGCAGAGACCGCCACTCCGTCCCCTCATAACACCGGAAATCGAGTCCGGGAGAAAAACCGGCGCGGCCCGTCGCGCGATCCATGTTCGTCCTCAAAAGGACAGAATCCGGAACTCGCTGGCGTGGCATGTAGGGCCCTTCGTATTCCAACTTCAACTCGGCGTCCGCAAGGGCATTGAACCACTGAACCGAAATCCTGTTCGTTCCGGCATGGAGAAACACTTTGCCGGATTGAACCGCGCTGGCATGGACGCCGTCATTGTCCACCACCATTCCGGGAATAATGGACAGTCCGAAGCTTTTCAGCTTCACGGTATTGCCGGTTCCCTCCAGACAAACCGTCGCTCCCGGTTCAATGTCCTGCGCTCCAAAATCTCTCCGGATGAACTCCACTCCCGAAGCGTCCCGAAGCAACAGCACACCGGTCTTGCAATCCGCATCAATGACATCGGCAACGATCCGGAAGGGATGAACAACCATACGCCCGTGTTCGGCTTCTTCCCGGAGCTGGAACAGATTGGTCAGCAGCTCCGGCTGCGGCGGCGATGCAACCTCCGCGGCTGGCGCCGTTGCGGAAAGCAATGCAAGCGCCAAAAACACACCACAACCTGGAATCAGTCCGGAAATGGCGTTACAGCGCATAACATACGATGTTCGTGGAAAGGAGTGGAAAGTCAAGTTCGCAACATGACGAATGACATATTGGCTCTTCGGCGCGGAAACGTCACAATTCACCGGTCGTTTTGACCGCCGCTTCAGGCTTCGGCAACGACGAACCACCGCCACTGGTCCGCTGGCGATTGCCAAATGACACCGCAAAGAACCAGATCAGGCCCGATCTGTGGTGGAGGATGCAACAATGATTCCTATGATAAAAAACATTCTTTTGGCTGCCGTTTTTTTCCTGTTCACCGCCGGGTTGGGCCTCGCGCAACAGCCCGCGCCGGTGAGCGTCGAAGGCGGATTGGTGCAGGGCACTTCCGAAGACGGATTGACAGTCTATCGCGGCATTCCATTTGCCGCGCCGCCGGTGGGCGATCTCCGCTGGCGCGCTCCCCTGCCCGCTGCGAATTGGAGCGGTGTTCGACAGGCCGACAAATTCGGTCCATCGCCCATTCAAGGAACCCGGACCGGCCCGGACATGAGCGAGGATTGTTTGTATTTGAATGTCTGGACGCCCGCGAAATCCGCGGGTGACAAAATTCCCGTGCTTGTCTGGATTTACGGCGGCGGATTCAGCGCCGGTTCCACGTCCGACCGCAGCTACAGCGGCGAGAAACTGGCCAGGAAAGGCGTGGTGTTTGTCAGCATCAATTATCGCGTGGGACAACTCGGATTTCTCGCGCACCCGGAATTGAGCGCCGAAAGCCCGAACCACGTTTCCGGCAACTACGGTTTGCTGGACCAAATCGCCGGTCTTCAGTGGGTGAAGAAAAACATCGCCGCGTTCGGCGGCGACCCAAACAAGGTGACCATTTTCGGCGAATCCGCCGGCGGCATCTCCGTGAGCATGTTGTGCGCGTCGCCGCTGGCCAAGGGACTTTTCACCGGCGCGGTTTCAGAAAGCGGCGGCTCGTTCGGACCGCCGCGTCCAACCACCATGCCGGGTGAAAACTTGAAACGCCTCGCCGGTGCGGAACGTGATGGAGAAGCTTACGCCAGGAGCGCGGGTATTTCATCCATCGCGGAGTTGCGGAAGATTGCCCCCGATAAACTGCCGGCCAGTCACGGCCTCGGATCAGGCTCATCTTGGCCGATTATTGATGGGTGGGTGATTCCCGACGATCAATACAAACTTTACTCGGCGGGCAAATACAACCACACGCCGATTCTCGTGGGTTACAACTCTGATGAAGGCGCGAGCTTTTCGCCGCCGAGAACCCCGGAGAATTACGCCACCAATGTCGAAACGCGTTACGGCCCCTTCGCGGACAAACTGCTGAAAGCCTATCCCGCCGGCTCCAACACGGTTCCGAAAACCGCCCGCGACCTGATGCGCGATACGGCATTCGGCTGGCACACGTGGAGCTGGGCGCGGCTTCAGTCAAAGACCGGAAAATCGAAAGTCTTCTATTACTATTTCGACCAGGCCGCGCCGCGCGCCGGTTACGGCTCGCCGCACGGCGCGGATGTGGCCTATGTTTTCCAGCATCTCAATCCCAAGAGTCCGCAGATCAAGCAGGCGGATTTGGAAATCTCGGATGCGATGTCCACCTACTGGGTGAACTTCGCCAAGCACGGCGATCCCAACGGCAAAGGCGTTCCCAAGTGGCCAGCCTTCAGCACCCGCAATCCGCAAGTGATGAATTTCAGCCAGACGCCGCACACCGGCCCAGTGCCCAGCGCCGAATCGCTCAAGGTTCTAGACGCGTATTTCGCCTGGCGGCGGACGCCGGAAGGCGAGGCATGGGTTAAATAAAACAGATCGCGCTAATCCGACTCCGGTTATATGAAAACGAAAATGACACCGAAACAACAGGCATCAAGCCGTGGCTTCCGAATCTTCTCGGTCGGATGCTTGCTGCTATTCTCCGCTTACACTCCGGCCATTGCTGCCAAAACACACGCGTTCGAAGCGGAAAAAGGCGCGCGCATCGGCGGCGCATCCAAGTTGGCTGATCGTGGCGCATCCGGAGGCGCTTCTGCCGCGTTGACTAATTCCGGCCAGGGCATCAAGTTTACCAAGCTTCCGGCTGCCAGCAAATTGGCGATTCGCTATGCCTCGACAAACGTGGGCACCATCAGCGTCGCAGTCAACGACCAGCCGGCGCGCAAGGTGAATGTTCATTCGTCGGGCGCACTCACGAATTCTTTTCTCAATGCCATCATCGAGTTGACAATTCCCGCCAAGGCCACTCTGACCGTCAGTGTAGCGACCAACGATGTGGCAGTGAACATTGACAAAATAATTGTCGGCAATGGCGATCTCGGTTTGCCGCCGGATATTTGGAACCTGCCGCCGTTGCCGGTGGCTGCTGGTTCTTATTCGCCAGATTGGAAGGCTATGAGCCGGCTTTACCAAACGCCGGAGTGGTGGCGCGACGCGAAGTTCGGCGCCTGGGCGCACTGGGACCCGCAATCCATGCCTGAAGATGGCGACTGGTATGCACGCGGCATGTATCAGGAGGGCAGCCCGCAATACCGATACCACACCAATCACTTCGGTTTTCCGTCGGAATACGGTTACAAGGACATCGCCCACAATTGGGTGATTGACCGATGGAAGCCAAAGGAGTTGATGGATCTTTATGTCGAAATGGGGGCGCGTTACTTCATGGCGATGGGCGATCACCATGACAATTTCGACAACTTCGATTCAAAATATCAGCCGTGGAATTCGGTGAAGGTCGGTCCCAAGGTGGACATTGTCGGCACTTGGGAAAAAGCCGCGCGACAGGATGGAATGCGTTTCGGCATCGGTTTTCACGCCTCTCCGCCCCGGACTTGGGGCCAATTCATGCCGGTGCGTTACACCAGCGACAAGAAAGGCCCGAAGCAGGGTGTGCCTTACGACGCGCTTCAAACGATTCTGGATGGAAAAGGAAAATGGTGGCAAGGCATGGACCCGGTGGACCTTTACGGGCCGGCTCACAACAACAAAGACCCGTTGCTTTCGCCCTTCGCCAACCAATTCATGTGGCGGGTGGACGATGCAGTTTCAAAATATCATCCCGACGTAATTTATTTTGACGAGGCTGCGGGCGACACTTTGTTGGATCTGGGCGTGAAGATGGGGCTGGGCTTTCTCGCTCCGCCTCTCGTCGCGAACTATTACAACAAATCCCTGAAGTGGAACGATGGGAAGATGGATGTTGTGATCAACCTCAAGTGCATCGGCGGGCGTTACAACAGCTTCAAAAACAACCCCGAACTGATTCCCATCGTGGAACGCGCGCTGGTCAAGAGCAGCGAGGCCACCATCGAACCGACGATCATGGCCTATCCTTTCCAGACGGAGACCACCATCCAGGACTGGCACTATCGAAAAGGTCAGCGATACATAGACGCCAAAAGCCTGGTCCAGTCTCTGATGCAGAACGTTTCGCGCAACGGCACGATGCTCCTCAACCTCACGCAGCACGGTCGTGGCGACCTCGATCCGCAGGTGATTCAAATTGCCAAGGACATCGGCGCGTGGTTGAAGGTCAATGGCGAAGCGGTCTATGCGTCGCGCCCGTTTGAAGTCTGCGGCGATAATGCGGTTTGCTACACGCGCAACAACGGCAACGTTTACGCCGCGCTGATGAATTGGACCAATGGCTCGATTACGCTCAAGGCTCTCCGCGCCGGCGGCGCGACACTGGGCAAAGTTTCCAAAGTTGAACTGCTCGGCTCCGATGTTCCGATGGCGTTTTCTCAAGACGATCAAGGTTTGACCGTGACGCCCGGCGGAACGCCGCAGCCATTGCCGGGAATCACCAATCAATCCCTGGCGTCAGCGTGCCGCGTCCTGCGAATCACGCACGACAAGGGCTGGATCAATGACGATGATCCGGGCGCAACGTATGTCGGCTGGATTCGACATTGTAACCTCGGCACCGGCGACTTTAACAACGACCTCACCATCAGCGAAACGCCCGGTGCTGTTTGGAGTTGTTCGTTCACCGGCACGAGTGTTTCAGTCATCGCCCCGAAAGAAACTGGAGCCGGAAAAATCGAAATTCAAATTGACGGCCAAACCCGCGCGACGGCGGACCTGTCCACGACGGGCGCACGCCAGGCGCAGCAAACGGTGTGTGAATTGACCGGCCTCGCTGCCGGCAAGCACGCCATCGCCATCATCAATCGCGGCCCCGGTCCGGTGGCCGTGGATGCCTTGGTCGTCCGGTAATTGAGCGACATAGCCGGCAAGGGCTGATATCATTTCCAAATCAGCTTAGGTAGAATGGTTCAGGCGATATAGTTTGCTTGAAAGCGCACGATAACAAGACATGAACTTATGTTAGACAAATGCTTATTGCTTGGGCTGTGTCTGGCTGGATCGGCCTCTCTCGCACAAGAATCCGACCGGATGGAACTTGGACGCTTGCAGACCGGCGCAACGGTGTCGTTCGTCCGCGCCGCAGGAGGCAAGTGGGGCATCGAAATCGCTGGCGCGGCGGCTCCGCTTATCCAACAATCCGAACCTGCGAGGCTCGAAGTCTTTCGCGCCGAAGATGACATTCGCCAGATTGCTTCCGGATACAAGACGGTGCAGAAATCGGCGACTGGAATTGATGCACAGGCTGAAATCGCTTTCAGCAACAATGTCGTCTTTCATGTGCAAGACCACTGGAGCCTGAACGGAGCGGTGGTTTCAGTAAGCCGGAAGGTGGAAGTCACCGGGAACGCGCCGGGCGGATTCGACTCGTCGGTCGAGTTCATGGTTGCTCCTTCGATCCAATGGACCAATGTGAATTGTCTGGCTCCGGGCGCGATTTATGGCGACCCGACCTTCGATGGCGACCGCTCGCCGGGAGGCACTCTGAATTACGCCGCTCACCGTTTTTCCATGCGCGAAGACATTCTGCCCGCACCGTTGTTCGCGCTGTCGTTCGCCAACGGCGCGTCGGTGACAGTGCTGGATCCGTCACCGCGCGGCGATTCGACGGTGGCGGAAACAAGACTCACAAGTCCGGTGATGACCGACGCGCGCTTTCAATTCGGCGCGCTCGGAGCGTGGCAAACCAACGGCGGGCC
>JBEKRA010000006.1:0-18902 GCA_049519195.1 Verrucomicrobiota bacterium | reverse complement strand
GTTTGCCAGACCAGACACACTTGACTACCCGTGGGGGCCTGGCGGCGCGGCTGGTGTTGGTTTATGTGGCGGTGAACCTCCTCGGTTTTTGGATGGCCAAGGAGTGGTATTATGACCGGCCTATTGCCAACGTTGACTATCTTCTGGCGGGGCTGATATTTTTGTGGATCAGCCGGACGCTGGCGGCGGTGACGCTGGTGACGCTGTATTTTGTCGAGTGCGCCCGCTATCTGATTCCAACCTATTTTTTCAGCACACAGTCGTTCAGCATTTTTTTCTGGCTGCGCGCGGCACGCAACTGGTCCCCGGTAATCCTTTTGACCGCGCTGGTGGCGGTCTGCGGATTAATTTTGGCGGTAACGCTCTTGTTCCGCCGTTATCGGGTGCCATTGCGGTTGCGGGTGGAAGCGACGCTCTGGATAATGGCCACGGGCGGCTTGTTGATGTTGGCGGACAGTTTGAACGGCACAAACAGCATTTACAATTTACGCGCCGGCACCAGTTTGTTTAGCGTCAATTTCGCCGGCTCGCCGCTCAACGTCGTGGCGCGGAAAACCCTGGCTACATTCCGCGGCGAATCCGCCATTTGCACGCCGATCTTGCCGGAGACGACCGCCACGGGGCGTTATTTTTCGGAAATGCTGTCAACTTCCAACGCGCCCGCCGATTTGAGCCGCGGCATGGATTCACTTTTGACCGCGCCCCATCTGGAGCGCCTGCCCGACAAGCTGGTAGTGGTGGTTTTTGAATCCTTGAGCGTGCTGACGGCCGATCCGGAACTCAAGGACTGGCGACGGCCGTTTGCGCGCGTGGAAAATCGCTACACCATCGAATCCGGTTCGTTCGATTGGTTCGGCGCCACGTTGCGCGGGGAGGTGCGCGAGTTGTGCTGGCAGTCCCTCGACGGCGACCGGGTCCAATCGCTGCCGACGGCCCTGCCGACGGCGCTCAAACAACTGGGTTACACGACGGTTTCATTGCATGGATTTTACAAAACGATGTGGGATCGCGACCGGCTGTATCCCTTGCTGGGTTTTGACAAATCCATTTTTTTGGATGAAATGCGCCGGGAAGGCGACGTGCCGCTTGCCGGAACGCTTTTCCACGGCGCGCAGGATTCCTTCGTGGCGGCGCAGGCGCACCGGGAGATTTTACAGTCCGGCAAGCGGCTGGTTTATTGGATGACCCTTTCCAGCCATTGCCCTGTGAACAAATCGTTCGCGCAACAAATCGCCACGCCGGAGGAATTGGCGGCGGCCAGGGACCTTCCGCCCACGGTGTGGGCTTACTCCGTGATCTGCCGCAATACGCTGAAGAGCATTGCTGATATTGCCGCCGACGAAACGCTGGATGATTGCGACTTTATCATTGTGGGCGATCACTCGCTGCCCATCACCAGCGGGGAATCGCGGAGTTATTTCGCGCCCTACAGGGTTCCCTATTTGATTTTGCGCCATAAAAAACCCGGGGTCGCCGGCCCCTGACCGGTATGGAATTTCAAATTCCATCGGCTGACCGCATCCGGCCCGCCAGGCCAAAATCAGGTTCCGCATGAAATTTTCCATCGTCACGCCCAGCTTTCGCAATTCAATGTGGCTGAAGCTCTGCGTCGCGTCCGTCGCCGACCAGCAGGGCGTCGAATTGGAACACATTGTGCAGGATGCCTGCTCCGATGACGGCACGCAGGACTGGCTGCCGCGCGATCCGCGCGTGAAGGCGTTCATCGAAAAGGACGGCGGCATGTATGACGCGGTGAACCGCGGCTTCCGCCGCGCGACCGGCGACATCCTTGCCTACCTGAATTGCGACGAACAATATCTGCCCGGCGGGCTGAAAGCCGTCAGCGATTTTTTCCAATCTCATCCGCAAATCGAAGTCGCGCTGGCCGGCAGCATTGTGACCGATGGCGATGGTAGATACATCTGCCACCGGCATCAAATGGTTCCGCATCCGCAGGGCGTGTGGTATCGGTTCCCCATTTTGACGAGCGGCATTTTCATCCGGCACCGGGTCATCCATGAACGCGGCGTTTTCTTCGACACACGCTGGCGCGACCTCGGCGATTTTCACTGGGTTCTGGCGCTGATCAAAAACAAGGTGCCGATGGCCGTTTGTGATTCGTTCACATCCGCCTTCGCCGACACCGGCGGAAACATGAATTTGAAGCCGAACGCCATCCGCGAAAAGAAAGAGACCGCCGCGATGATGCCGGTTTGGGTGAAGGTATTGAAACCGGCATGGATATTGCATCATCGCCTGCGCCGGCTGGCGGCGGGACATTTTTCCCTGAAGCCGGGGAGCTATTCCATTTACACGCCGCAAAACCCCGAACGACGAGTCACGTTTGACGTTTCAAAACCCACGGCGGTCTGGTGGAACCGGCTGTGAGCGGCGAACGCCGCCGGCAATCACGCAACCGGGGCATGGACTCGCAACCGGATGACGCGGCGCGGGCGGCGGTTTTGGATTGGACTGGTTTTCACGAGGGGGGCGGCAGGTGTCTGGCGGCAAATTTCTCCACGCGCGCCCAGACCTCATCTTCGCGGATGTTCCACAAACAGCGCGGCGCCGGATACCGGCAGTAATCCGAGCAGGGCATGTAGGGACAGACCCGGCCTTCCATCCATTCCGCCGCCGGATGGAGTGGCGCGAACCACTCCGGCAGTTGCGGGCCGAAGATGGTGAAGGTCGGCACGCCGCAGAACGCCGCGAGGTGGCCCGGGCCGGAATCGTTGCCGATGAACGCCCCGGCGCGGTCGGTCAGCGCAATCAGTTCCGTAACCGTGGCGGGCGTGGCCACGTTGTTTTCGCCGGCCCGCAGCCACCAGTCCCGCTGGTCGGGGTCGCAGGCGATTTGCACCGGGATTTTTTTTCCGCGCAGGCGCGCGGCGAGCCGCCGGTAGTTTTCCAGCGGCCAGACGCGGATGGGCTGGCCCGCGCCGCTGTGCATCAGAACGGTTTGGCGGCCGGGGGCGGCGGGGATGAATATTTTTTCGCGCGGCGGCAGTTCGAGGCCCAGCGCGCGGGCCACGGCGCGCCAGGACTCGTAGCGGTGCGCCTCCGGTTCGGGCCGCGCCAGAAGCCGGGTCAGAAAAATCCGGCTGCCCACGCGCGGGAAACCGATGCGGTCCCGGACGCCGGCAAGTGTCAGCAGCAGATGGTCGCGCGGATCCCATCGCGCGGAGAGGCCGGAGGCGAAATGTTCCGCCGCGAGTTGCCGGCGCAGGCGGACAATTTCCCGCCACGGCCACTGCCAGAGGCGGTATTTGTTTTTGAAGGCCGTCCACGGCGCGACAAAGGGCGCGACATGCACGCCAGGCCAGAGGCGGCGCTGCAAATCGAGCGCGTAGGGCTTGGCGAGCAGGGTGATGTCGAAGCGTTCCCCGGCGGCGCGCAGCAACGGCGTGGCGATGACCAGGTCGCCCAGGCCCCACAATTCCACGATGAGCAGTTTGGTTTTCAAGGCGGACGCGCTCCCGGGGCGTTTGCCGGAAATTTTATTTTTGAAAAACCGGTTGCAATCGCGGCCGCACCGGGATGCGCGCCGGAGGACCGGCGGTTGTCACGGCAGCCTGCCGGGCCGGCCGGCAGACACCGCCGTTCAGGCTGACGCTCAATCCGAGCAAGCCGCCAAAAGCCGCAATGTCGCCCGATAGACCGCCAAAGATGACGACGAAACAAATGATTTTCACCAGGAACGAAGTGAAGAGGAACGTGTTGACGGTTTGCAATGCCGGGTCGCCGTAGAGACGGTTGTGATGGAGCGCCCAGACGCCCGCGATCAGGAACCAGAGAAAGGCGATGGCGCCCCAGATCCCGAATGGCAGGATGACTGAAAGCGGTCCATTATGGTAGTCGCCGGAGAGGACAAGGCCCTGCTCGGTGGGGTCAACACTGCGAAAGGCAGTATCATTTCCCATCAATTGAAGATCTTCCTGGGAAATGGCATAACCCTTGCCCAACAGCAGATGGGACGGCACTTTCGGCAGCAGCGCCCTCCACATTTCGATGCGCCAGTCCAGAGAGGCCTGCGCGCCCGCCCGCACGGCCGGATCAATGTTCAGCGGCAGGATGGACAGGGCGCGCTGGAAGGTGTATGGTAGCCGGTTCGCCAGTGGGATGCAGATCACCGCAGCCAGCGTCGCGAACAGGGCAATGACCGGCAGCAGCCTGGTGCGGTGCAGGCCTTCCATGAAAAATTGCATCCCAAAAAGCAGCGCCATACCCAACAACATCGAACGGAATCCTCCAAAAAGAACCAGCGTGGAGAAGAGAATGAAGACCACCGCCCGCCGTGGTTTGCCCGCACCGAAGATTCCCTTGATTCCATAACGGGCCAGCATATATGAAAAAATCGCCGAGGCCATCCCGCTTACCCCGGCAAAACGCAGGGTGCTTTCTGATCCGGTGTAGGCGTATAAATCCGGCGGGAAAAACAAAAAGAGAAAGAAAAACGACCGGGGGATAAATGCAATCATGTCCCCCATGATGCTGACGCATCCCCCCAAAAAGAACAGGGCCACATACAGCCCGGCTTGATGGGGCGGAATCCGCCGCGCGGTGAGCGCAAAATAACCCACAATCCCCGCCAGCAGGAATATGTATTTTTTGCCGCCCATGACTTCGCTTCCCAATGCATGCAAACCGATGCCGCCCGTCAATTTGGCGGTCGCCAGCACCACCATAATCAGGCACAGCAACGGCCAGGTGATTTGCGGCGCCGGGATGAAGCGCATATTCTGGTTCATCGTCCGTTGCAGCATGGAAATGCCGAGGCTCACCACCAGCATGGGTAGATACAAGCTGGGTCTGCCCGGCAGGAAGAAAACGACCAGCGGCAGGTTGCAGCTCAACACCAGCAGGGGGTGATGCCAGCGCAGCAAAACGGGGGCGATTAATAACAGCGCCAGCACGCCAAACAAGCTGAAGTTTGAATAACTCGGTGAATTGACCAGCGATACGGCCATATAGCCCACCACAATGGCGAGCGGCACGCAGATCGCGTAGATGATCAGCGCTCTTAATATGGCGGCGGAATTATTCATTCAAAACCTGCACTTGGCTGCGGCAACCCCGGTTGCGGCGCGGCCCCTTAACTTAACCGAACCCGCGAAACTTCGGCAATCGAATTGTTTCCACGGCCGGAATCCCATTGACTCTGCCGCGGATATTACATTAAATGGGGCGTGGCTGTTCAAACTCTGCGCAGAAAAAATATGGCACAGCAACTAACCGGCGTTCAGCAGGAATACCTCCGCTCCCAACTGCGCTACGACCATCACGACGACCCGCCGCCGCCCAACACCCTGGCCGTCCACCAAATCCAGCACGAATTGATTATCCGCGCCGTGAAAAATTACGCCGCCGCGCGCGAGGTTCATATGCTCGACATCGGCTGCGGCTGGGGCGATTTTTCAAACCTGCTCGACCCGTTCCTGAAAACCTACGTTGGCGTTGAACCTTCGACCGTCGAACTGGGCCGGTTCACCAGGCGTCCCAACCGTTTTCTCGTCCGCGGCGTTGGCGAAAATCTCGATTTCCTCAAGGACCAGTCGCGCAATTTCATCCTGCTCAACAGCGTGCTGGACCACTGCTTCGACTGGCGGAAAACCTGGGCCAACTGCCTGCGCATCCTCGCGCCCGGCGGCCTGCTCGTCATCTCGATGGAAAATTCACAAAAACTCATCGTCCGGTGGCGCCATGCGCTCGGTCTGAAGCACGTCCATGAAGGACACCTCGAATTTTTCAGCCTGGACGGCACCAAAAAAATGCTCGCGGCGGATTTCCAGATCACGGACGACCGCACCATCGGCTATCTGTTCGGAATGCACGCCATCACCCGGAAAATTCCGCTGCCGGTCGCGCTGATGCGATTTGTCAATCGCGCCGTCAACGGCGTCTTTCGGGTGCTTGCGCCCGGCGGCGGGCACATTTTTTTCATCTCGGCCATCCGCAACGGAACCATGCCCGCGCTGAATAGTCTGGCCGCGCCATTCTGCTGTCCGCAATGCAAACGCGACCTGGCCTTTGGCGCGGGATCCTGCGCGTGCGGGCTGCCGCTGCCGTATGCGCCCGAAGGGTTTTTCGACTCGGTGGAATTGAATGCCGGACTCAAGGCCGCGTTGAGTTTGAAATGAAAGTCCTGTTCGACCACAATATTCCGTTCTCCCTGGCCCATGGCGGTTTTCAGCAGCAGCTCCTCCAGACCAAGTTGGCCCTGGAGCAGGCTGGCGTGGCAACGGACTATCTCCGCTGGTGGGACGCCGGGCAACATGGCGACATCATCCATTTTTCAGGAAGGCCGGCCGCCGATTATGTCGTCTTTGCCCACGGCCGGGGCTGCAAGGTCATCATCGCGGAGCTTTTGACCGCGCCCGGCTCGCGTTCGCGAAGCGAACTGGCGTTGCAAAAATGGTCCACCGCAGTTCTGCGCAAAATCCTGCCCGCCACGTTCACGGCGCGGATGGCTTGGGACGCCTACCGTCTTGCCGACGCCTGCATCGCCAACACCGACTGGGAGGCGCATCTGATGCATTATCTTTTCGGCGCGCCCAAGGAGCGTGTCCACGTTGTGCCCAATGGCGTCGAGGAGGTTTTTTTGAATTCAGCGCCCGCCGCGCGCGGCCCCTGGCTCGTCTGCACCGCCACCATCACGGAACGCAAGCGCGTGCTGGAACTGGCCGAAACCGCCGCCCGGGCACAAACACCGGTCTGGATTATCGGCAAGGCTTATTCCGATGCCGATCCCTACGCGCGGAAATTTTTCGCGCTGGCGAAACAACAATCTCAAATCATCCGCTACGAGGGTGCCATTGCCGACCGCGTGCGGCTGGCGCGGATTTACCGCGAGGCGCGCGGCTTTGTCCTGTTGAGCGCGATGGAGACCAGGAGCCTCTCGGCGGAGGAGGCCGCCGCCTGCGAATGCCCGCTGCTGTTGAGTGATTTGCCCTGGGCGCGCAGCACCTTTGGCGGCCATGCCAGCTACTGTCCCCTCGTCGGGCCGGAGCGCGCGACAGGTTTTTTAAGGAAGTTTTATGACGCAGCCCCGTCGCTTAAGCCGCCGCCCAAGCCGGCATCGTGGCCCGAAATCGCCCGCCAGTTCAAGGCGGTCTATGAACGCGTGCTGAACGCGCCGGGCCTTTGCTGTGCCGGGGCGCCGGCGGCGGGATAAAACCATTTTTTCTTGCACCCGCGATTAAACCCGCTTACAAAGCGCCGTCGAAGGCCAGTATGCAAAAAATTACCGTCATCGTGCCCTGCTTCAACGAGGAGGAAGTGCTGCCCAAATTGATCGAGCGGCTCGGCGCGGCTGCGGGGACATGGGACGCCGATTATGAAATCATCTGCGTGGATGATGGTTCGCGCGACCGCACGTGGGAATTGCTCAAGGCTCAAAATAAGAAGGATCCGCGCTGGCGCTGCCTGTCGTTCGCGCGCAACTTCGGCCATCAGGCCGCCGTGAGCGCGGGATTGCATTATGCGGCGGGCGATGCCGCCGTCATCATTGACGCCGATTTGCAGGATCCGCCGGAAGAAATCGCGCATCTGCTCGCCAGGTGGCGCGAGGGATTTGAAGTGGTTTTTGCGACGCACAAAAAGCGCCGGGACCCGCTGCTCAAAAGAATTTTCGCCTGGGGATTCTACCGCATTCTGGCCAAAATGACGCCGCTGCCGATGGCGCGCGACGCCGGCGATTTCTGCCTGCTCGACAAAAAGGTCGTCGCCGTGATGAACACCCTGCCGGAGCGCAACCGTTATCTGCGCGGCCTCCGGACGTGGTGCGGATTCGCACAGACGACGGTCGAGTTCGAGCGCGGCGGGCGCGCCGCCGGCGTGCCGCAATACACCTTCAAAAAATCCTTCAAGCTGGCCATGGACGGGCTGTTTTCCTTTTCGGCGATGCCGCTGCGCCTGGCCACCTATCTCGGTTTGTGGGTCTCGGGCTTCGCGTTCCTGGGGGTGGTCTTCACGTTCGCGCAAAAAATCTTCGCGGCCCAGTTCGCCAGGATCGGCCTCGCGCCCGGTCCGGGATTCCCGACCACCGTGATTTCCATCCTGTTCCTCGGCGGCGTGCAACTGATTTGCCTCGGCATCCTCGGCGAATACATCGGGCGCATTTACGACGAGGTGAAGGGCCGTCCGCTGTGGATCATCCGCGACAGCGCCGGCATCAACAACGCCCCCCCGCCGGACAAACAGCCCGGCGCATGAACCGCCCGATTTTTGTGAAGGAAATTTTTTCACGGAACCGCCAGTTCATCCTTTACTGCGCCATCGGCGCCAGCGGCGCGGCGCTGGATTTTTTGATTTATTCGCTGCTGCTCAAGGCGGCGGCGCTCAATTACCAGGCGGCCAACGCGGCAGGTTACGCCTCCGGCACTTTGCTGTCGTTTTTCCTGAACGCGTACTGCAATTTCAAGACCCGCGACCGGCTCGCGTTGCGCTTGATTTCGTTCTGCACGGTGGCACTCCTCGGCTACGCCGCCTCCGCCGGGACGCTTTACATGCTGGTCGCCAGGTTTGGGCTGGACAAGTATCTGTCCAAGCTCCTGACATTGGCGGTGGTCGTGGCGCTGCAATACAATCTCAACCGCCTGATTTCCTTCCGCAAATCCCCCTCCGCGAAAATCTGAATGGCTAAAAGAATCATCATCATCATCGGCGGCGGCTTCACCGGATTGACCGCCGCTTACAGGCTTTCACGCGAGCCGGATTTTTCCATCACGCTCGTGGAAAGTTCCGGTCATCTCGGCGGGCTGGCCGCGGGCTTTCCCCTGCTCGGCACGTCGCTGGAAAAAACCTACCACCACCTTTTTCCCGCCGACACCTGCATCCTGAAGCTGGTCGAAGAGCTTGGCATGAACGACAAACTCATGTGGTGCGAAAGTTCCATGGGCATCTGCCGCGATGGCCGCATTCATTCATTCATGACGCCGGCGGACCTGCTGCGCTTCCGCCCGTGCAATTTTTGGGGAAGGTTGCGGATGGGTTTCACCGCGCTTTGCCTCAAGCACAAAAAAAACTGGCGCGGCCTCGCCGGCCGGCGCGCGCACGAATGGATGACCAAAGCCTGCGGGCGCAGCGCGATGGAAACCGTCTGGACGCCGCTGCTCAAGGGCAAGTTCGACCGCCATTACGATTCCGTCTCGATGGCGTGGCTCTGGGCGCGCATTCACATCCGCGCCAACTCGCGCGGGCCGGGCGGCGGCAGGGAAAAACTCGGCTATTTTCGCGGCGGCTTCAACGTCATCACATCCGCGCTTGAAAATGAACTCCGCAAACGCGGCGTGAAAATCCAGACCGGCGCCACCGTTGAAAAAATTTCCACCGAACGCATCGCCGCCATCAACGGCCGGACTGTTCCGTTCGATTATTGCATTTTCACGGGGCCGTCGCCGGCCTTCGCCCGGCTGCTGCCCGCCGGCGAAACGCTGGACAACTACGCGGAGAAACTTCGTTCCATCGAATATCTCGGCGCCATCTGCCTTGTGTTCACGAGCAGCCAGAACCTCGGCGATTTTTACTGGGTCAACGTCAACGAACCCGGCGCGCCATTCCTCGTGTTCCTGAACCACACGCGGCTTGTGGACAAAAGCCATTACCGGAACCAGCATGTTTATTATGTCGGCGCATATTCCCCGGTGGACGGCAGATTGTTTTCGCTCGCCGACGACGAACTCACGCGATTGTGGATGTCTTATCTGAAAAAAATGTTTCCGGAGTTCGACCCCGCGCAAGTTGGCGAACGCCATGTTTTCCGGTTCCATGCCGCGCAGCACATCGTGGACACGGATTACGAGAAAAAGATTCCCGGTTACCGCACGCCGCTGCCGGGCGTTTTTCTGGCGAATTTCTCGCAGGTTTTTCCCGAAGACCGAGGAACGAATTTTGCCGTGCGCGAGGGAAACAAGATTGCGGAAATGGTCCGGCGGGAGGCGGCCGGCTCCTGAAGCGCAGATGTTCCAACCGCCAGGATGCCAAGATCACAAGGTCAACCTCAAACGGCTGGTTTCGTTTCGGAAATTCTCCCGGGGCCAAAACTGAAAGCTTGATCCAACACGGAAACCTGTTTTGGACCGCTTATCGGTGCTGGAAAGCGCGGTTGAACCACGCATGCAGGATTTATAATTTGGCAATCACCGCGTTTGGCCGGTTTTCCATCGCGCAACGGGTCCGCGCTTGCCCAGCTTGATGAATGGCACTTCGATCCAGTGATACAAGGCGGCGCCAACAAGCAGCACGAACGGCAGCGAAACCAGAAATTTCAACCAAATGGATAAATAAACCGGGCAGTGTTGAATAATGATATGCAAAGGCGAGTTATGCAACAGTTGACTGATGAGGTCCAAGGGCAACCAGTGGGACAGAAAAACACTGTAGGACACACGTCCGGCGAAATGAGACCATGGATGATTGAGAATCCCGCCCAAACTGCCGCCACCGGCCTGGATGCACAGGATTATTCCGGCCGCCGAGACGGCCTCAACCAGCAATTCAAAATGCAATCGGCCGCTTTCTCCCAGGAAATATGCCGCGAGAAACAAGACGATGGCCATGCACATGATCATTGAATAAACACGACCCGCAAATTTCGGAAGCCGTTCGATATCCACGAGCAGATAGCCCAGATAAAACATGTAAAGTCTTTGTCTCGATGAACCGCTGCTGGGGACAAGACCCAGCAGAAACATTGCCGCGAACAGCAATATCCACCCCCGCCAGCGCAACTTTCGGGATAGAAAGTGCAGCAACGGAAGAGCGATTGAGCCGATCATTTCAACCTTTAACGACCAGGTGACGGGATTAATGGACTGGTCGAGAAATAAAAAATTTTTGATTTGTCCAATGTGGCCAAGATGCAAACTGCCATAGAACGAACACGGCCCCGAACCTCCTTCTCCGAAAGGATACCATTGCCAATAAATCCAAAAGGCCAGAGTGGTTATGAAATATGCGGGATAGATGCGAAAGACCCGGCGCCACAGGAACAGGCAGAACTGTTGAAGAAGGGTTCCAGTGCCGCGCCGGAGGGAAAGCCCCAGAACGTAACCGCTCAACACAAAAAAGAGCGTCACTGCCGCGTTTCCATTAAACAGGATATGCGTCCATGTGTGAACCGGGAAGCAATGATGGCCAACCACCAGGAGAGCCGCCAATCCGCGCAACGCTTCCAATTTGACGGAAAACCCGGCGTTCGTTCGCCGCAGGCCTTCTTTGGCGGTCGCATGTGATTGCTCAATTATATCCAATGTGAAAGGTTGAGTTCATTAAAAAGCGGCGTCAACTCGAAAGTGATTTCATTTACTTGACATGGAGCGCCTCGCGGCAAATTTCCAGATGCCGGCGGGAGGCGCGTGATGATTGAAGAACTCAACGGTGGCGTGAAGTTGTTCACGGAAGCCGCCAGCCGCCACAAATCCGGCGGCGCGGATCTTGTCCATCGCCGCCACCGAATGTCTCACGTCACCGGGCCGTTCCGGAACATGCCTGACCCCGGAGGCGGAACCCGTCATGCGGCGGATCATCGCGGCCAGATTGTTGATGGTAATGCTTTTCCCACAGGCAAGGTTAAAGACTCCGGTGGCGGACGATTGAATTGCGAAAAAGGCGTTTGCGGCGGCGACATCCTTCACGCAAATAAAATCGCGCGTTTGCCTGCCATCGCCAAAAATGGTGATCGGCCGGTTTTTCATCGCGTGATCAATAAAAATCGGAACGGCGGCGGCATACTGGCTTTTAGGATCCTGGCGCGGCCCAAAGACGTTGAAATATCGCAGGCAAACTGTCTGGAGCCGGCCCTCCGCCGCGAACAATTGACAGTAGAATTCGCCTTCCAGCTTGGTGATGGCATAGGGACTTTTTGGTTCCGGCGGCATCGTCTCCTTTTTCGGCAGAACCGGATTGTCGCCATAGATTGCGGCGGAACTACTGAAGACCAGTTTTCTCGCCTTCGCGCGCGCGGCTTCTTCGAGCACGATCAGCGTGCCCACCCCATTGACCTCGGCGCATTCAACGGGTTTTTGCAGGGATTCCGGGACGCTCACCATGGCGGCGAGGTGAAAAATGTAATCCACCCCCCGCATTGATCGCCGCACCAGATCGCGGTCCAGAATCGAACCGTGGATGAACTTGCATCGTAAGCCCTTCAAATTGCGCCGGAAACCGGAGCGCAGGTCGTCCAAAACCCGCACCTCGGCCTTGTCCTGAAAATATTCGACAAGGTGGCTGCCGATAAATCCCGCGCCGCCGGTAATGAGCACTTTCATTTCAAAATCTTCCTACGGGCGGCAATCGTTGGAAAGAAAGAACTTCCCGGTAAATTTCCAGATGACGTTGTGCGACAATGGCTGGATGGAAGCGTTCGCGCGCGCGCGCATTTGCCTCCATTGCCAGTTGGCGGCCCAGAACCGGGTCGTCCAGCAACCGTGCCACAGCGCCGCGCATGCTTGTCAGATCCAGGGGATCAAAGAACAAACCCGTCCGCCCCTCTTCAATCAAGTCCGGCACGCCGCCGATTTGTGCCGCCACGACCGGCACCCCGGCGGCCATGGCTTCCAGCACCACCATCGGACAGTTGTCCTCCAACGAGGGCAGCACCAAAAACGCCGCGGTTTTGAAATGGTTCCTCACCTGGTCGCGGCCGGTAAAACCGCCATGCTCGCACCAGGACCGGTGTTTCACCAATTGTAAAAACTCCGCACTGTAAGCATCAGAGCCGGTTTTGCCGAGGAAAACGACCCTGATTTTTTTTTGCGCCGCCAGCGGATCGAGCGCGTGAATCAAATGATTCTGGTTTTTGTAACGGCAAATGGCGCCAACGCACAAAATCGTTGGCGGGCGCCCCGGATTTGTTTCCGGACGCACTTCAAAAAACACCGCGTCCACCGCGTTCGGAACGACCCAGGTTTTTTTCGCCAAACCGCCCACGGCGGCGCGCGTGTAATTCGTGATGCACACCACGCCATCCGTGCGGGGCAGGACAAAACTTTCCAGCCGCGCCGCCAGCCACAGGAATGAAAACGGTCTGGCACGGCAGAATTTTGCCACGGCCCGCATATTGCCGTGAATCGTGAGCAAGTTCGGATAGCCGGAAAAGACGGCGCTGATGGCGCAGTCGCGTTCCGTGCCCTGGCCGTGGACGATGTCCGGCTGGATTTCCTTCAGCTTTTTTCGGACGGCGCGGATGCAGCCCTGATAACCCGTCCGCAGCCAGCCGGTTTTGGGCACGACCAAACTGTGGAACCAGATGTTGTCCGTAAGTTTTTCCGGCGAGCGCATGGCTTGTTGCACGCAGGAAATGACATGCACCTCGGCTTCGGCCAATCCGGCAAATCCCTGCAACAACGCTTCGGGCGCCGTGCCGATGCAGGGCTTGGCGGGGTCGAATTGGGGAAAAGACTCGCGGGCATCGGTTGTCAAAAATCCAATTTTCATCGGCGTTCAAAGGCGTTCAAATATTGATTTTCATCCGATAATTCATGAGTTACAATCGTCAGCGCGTGGCGTCCGGTTGTGAAAAAATTGTTCAAACGAAATTTGCTAATCGTAGTTTTGCATGGCTCGCCACGCAATTGAAATGAACTCTGTCAAGTCAATCATTTTCCGGTGGATGTTCGCGATTTGCGACGCTTGCGTCAAGCTGCTGCTTTCCCGAAAGGTTTGCATGAAAGTCAGGTCGGGACCGTTTGAAGGAATGTGCTATGGGGTTCATGCCGTGGGAAGTGTGCTGACGCCCAAACTTCTTGGCACCTATGAGAAGGAGCTGGCCGCCGTTATCGAGCACCTCCCCGTCTTTGATCTTGTGATTGACATCGGCGCGGCTGAAGGATGGTATGCCGTGGGCCTTCTCTATCGAAAAATAGCGCGGAAAGTGGTTGCATTCGAACTTACCGACAGCGGGCAAAAAGCCTGTCGCGATACTGCCGGGAAAAACGCCGTGGCCGGACGCCTTGAGGTCAGGGGCAAATGCACCGTTGATGAACTTCGACTCCTGCTTTGTTCCCTGCCTCGCACGGGTTATCGTGTTTTGATTATCAGTGATTGCGAGGGTTATGAAAATGAACTGTTTACAGCCGACATGTTGAAACTCTGCCGGAAGGCACATCTGATCATTGAAACCCATGATTCATTCGTGCCTGGCACCCATATGCGTCTGGCCCAAGAATTGGATTCCAGCCACATTGTAACTCATATTCAACCAGTGAGACGCTCCCGTTCGGATATAATATCTTCTCCGGCAAATCCGGCGCCGTGGTGGCTTAGAATCTCCGTTATCCGCCGGTTATTGTTGTTGGAACGGCGCGGGCCGGGAATCGCTTGGATCTATGCGGTTCCAAAAATTGAGTTCGAATGATAACAGCGCCTCCGTCCGTTCTCCATCTCACCGAGTCACTCGCCCGTTTGGGCGGAGTGGAGCTTTTTGTCAACGATTGGGTTCGGTCGGACGCGAACAGTTCCGCCGCCACATTGCTCGATTCCCAGCAAAGGCTGGACAACTGCGGGAGACAAATCGGACTTCGCCCCAACCGTCTCTATTCGTTGAGCGCGATAAGAAACCAGGCCAAAAGCCGTCATTTGAGGTGCGGGACGCTCATGTGCCATAATTTTGCCGGCCTCTCCGCCCTCTCCGATTTGATAACCCACGAACGGCTGGTGGTATATCTGCACACCAACAGCGCCGACGTCTGGCCGCGTTTGTCGCGTTTGTCGCCCTTTATTGACGGCTGCATCACCGCCGGAATCAGCCTGGCAAGGGAAGTCAAAACATTGCTGGGCGATTCGTCCGTTACCGTGGCGCCCTTGGAATACCCATTGGATGACTCGTTTTTCCGCGCCAGGCGCGTCAAAAAAAACAATGTCATTCTTATTGGATACGCCGGCCGGCTGGTGGTTGAGCAAAAACGGGTTGAACGGCTTGAAGCTTTTTGCAGGGCCTTGGCGTCTCAAGGCGTGGATTTCCGCCTGCAAGTCGCCGGCGACGGACCGGACAAAGCCATGCTGGCAAGGCGGCTTGCGCCTTTCCCTGTGGACTTTTTGGGATTATTGAAACGGGAACACTTGGCAGGGACTTTTGCCGCCTGGGACTTTCAAATCGTTACCAGCGATTATGAAACCGGGCCGTTGAGCGTTTTGGAGGGAATGGCTTGTGGCCTCATTCCCATTTTCCCCGACATTGAATGCCAGGTCTCGGATGCCCTGCGCGGAAAGGTGGACCGGCTTTTCTATCCTGTCGGAAATATGCAAGAGGCGGCGGCCAGTCTGCGGGCAACAATCAGTCTCACCCCGGCAGCCATTGAAACCTTGCGTTCGGATTTGCGCTTTCTCGTGACTCACAGATCCATGGCCAGCAGCCTTCAGGCAGCCTGCAAAATTCTGGAGGAAATTCATGCAAAGCCATCCATCCGGAAAAAAATCCGTTTTCAAACCTGCTGGAAAGATCATTTGCCGCTGGCCGTCAGATGCAGATTATCAGGCAACAGCGAGTTTTTGAAGTAATCCCAAATGCCTTGCCCCGCCAGTATTACCGGAACATTCTCACCAACCGGCTTTGAGTCAGCGACCTCCGGCAAAGCCCATGCGCGTCAACCTAAGCCGGGGGTTTACCCAGTGATTATTAAACTGTCGTTTGATTGATTCCTCGATTATGGCCGGCAGTCCTGCATCTCATCCTTGCATCGGGGCAAAAATCCGTCTTTCAGTTGTTTCTGCCATGTCAAAGCCGGTTTCGGGCGGCTTGATGAAACAATCTGGAATCTGTTTCCAGTTCATGCCATCCTCCGGCATTCATGAAAACAGTCATTGTCACGGGTTCGGCGGGATTGATCGGCTCGGAAAGCGTCAAGCGGTTTGCCGGCGAAGGTTTCAAGGTCGTCGGAATTGACAACGACCTGCGCCAGTGGTTTTTCGGCAGGGAAGCGTCCACCCTGGCCAACCGGCAAAAGCTCATGGCCACCGTGCCGGGCTATCAACACCACGATTTCGACATCCGCGACCGGCAGGCGGTGGAAAACCTGTTTCGCCGGCTGGGCCGGGACATCGCCCTGGTCATTCACACCGCGGCGCAGCCGTCGCACGACTGGGCGGCGCGCGATCCCCACGCGGATTTCAGCGTCAACGCCGCCGCCACGCTCAATTTGCTCGAAGCCACCCGCCAGTTTTGTCCCGAGGCGGTCTTCATTTTCACGTCCACGAACAAGGTCTATGGTGACACGCCCAACCGCCTGCCGCTCGTCGAACTCGAAAAGCGATGGGAAATCAAATCAGGCCACGAATACGAGCCGGGCATTTCGGAAACGATGAGCATTGATCAGACGAAGCATTCGCTGTTTGGCGCGTCGAAAGTGGCGGCGGACGTGCTGGTGCAGGAATATGGAAATTATTTCGGCCTGAAGACCGCCTGCTTTCGCGGCGGCTGCCTGACCGGCCCGGCGCACGCGGGCACCGAGCTGCACGGCTTTCTGGCCTATCTCATGCGCTGCACGGTGGAGGGCGCGCCCTATCGCGTGTTTGGCTACAAGGGCAAACAGGTGCGCGACAACATCCACAGCCACGATCTCGTCGAGGCGTTCTGGCAGTTTTTCCAGAAGCCGCGCGCCGGCGAAGTCTATAACATGGGCGGCAGCCGCCACTCGAACTGCTCGATGCTCGAAGCCATTGACGAGTGCGAAAAAATCAGCGGCAAAAAATTGAAATGGACCTACGTCGAGGACAACCGCATCGGCGACCACATCTGGTGGATTAGCGACGTGCGGAAATTCCAGTCGCACTATCCAGATTGGAAGTTCCGCTACGGCCTGCGGAAGATTTTGGAGGAAATCCACGCCGCCTGCCGCGCTTGAAAGAGAAGGCAGGGGCATCGCGTTGCGATGACAGGACAGAGCACCGTTCTTACCGGCCAATGCTGGTTACGGCGGCGCATTTTTGAAAACATCCGTGGAAAACAGCGCGCATCCGCTGCATGTCAAATTCGTTGCGCGCGCACCGCAGGATTTCCGGCCCGTATATTGACCAGGGATTTCTTTCAGACAGCGCGCCGGACAATTCCCGGCTTAAAACGTCCGGCTCGCCGGAAATGATGCAGGGGCCGACATGATACGCCTTCGCCAGTTTTGCCAGGCTGCTTTCCGGATGGCCGAGCGTGATGACCGGCAAACCCGCCGCCAGATAACTGACGAACTTTGTCGGCAGGCTAAACCGGTTGTAACGCGGTTTGTCGTCCGTCAATCCCATCGGCGAAAAGCCCCACGCGCATTTTTTCAATTCCGCCGACAATTCCCGCGCGGGCCAATTGCCGCGTTCGTTCATCCATGACGGATCAAACCAATCGCGCGCGCGATAGGAATGGTCGCCAAAAAATTCAATTGTGACCGGCAGCGGCAATTGATGGCGGATTTGCGCCAGCGCCAGCGCAAAAAGGGCGAATTCCTTTTCAACGATGATCGTGCCGGCATAGGCGATGCGGATGGCATCGGCGCGGATTTCCGTTTTGCGCGACAGAAAATCCAGGTCTTCCGGCTCCAGTCCCGCGCGCGCCACCGTTCCCTCGCAGCCGGTCCGCGCGCGCAAGTCGTCCACCATGGGCTGGCAGATGGCGTCGCGGGTGTTGGCGGTCGCATACAACCGTTCCTGCAACGCCGCCAGGCGGTCGCTGCGTTTGGTTGTTTCGTGCGCATCCGCGAAGTCATGAATGGAAGCATGAAAACCGATGCCGGCAGCCGGCAAGACCCGCGCCAGCGGCGGGATGGACCAGCCATGCGCCAAAACCCAGACAGCGTCCGGTTTGAATAATTTCAAGGACCGGCGAAAATGGCGGGCCGCCCAGGGAACCCAGAATTTTTCCAGCACCCACGATTTTTGCGTGCGCCATCGCCGGTGCGGATAAAGTTTCCGTGGAATGAGCGCCACCCGATGCCCGGCCACCTGCCGGCCAAAGTGCCGGTCGCGATCTGGAAAGCAGCTCCACCAGAATAAATTTCCCGCCGGCCAGTCCTTGAGCATCTGGCGCATCACCGCGCCACTGCCCCCCGGCATGTTGGGAGAAAATTCCGTGGCCACCAGCAGGCGGGGAAAATGGGCGGACATGGACGGTTGTTTCATTTAATGGCTGCCTTTGTGATGCCTGCGCCGCCGCTGGAATTCAAGACGGAACATTACCGGGCGGGACGGCTGGCTCACGCCGGGAACAGCCCAGCCGGTTCAGTTCACGCTGCGCCCGCAATCCGCCTTTTTCCCGGGCAAGCCGGATCCGTCTTTCGGCGCGGCTTTTTCCCATGGCAAACATCAGGATGCTCAAGAGAAAAATCCTCAAGGCGCCGGATTGGACTTTCCCGGGAAAACGTTCCGGCTTGTCGTAAAGGGCGTTCAGCACCGTGCCAGCATAGCCGAGTCCCTCATGGAGATCTTCGGCAAATTTCAAAGTAAGTTTCCGCGCAGGAATCAGGTGCGTCAGTTCCAGTTCGGGAAACCGGCCGGTGCCCAGACCCAGATCAATGCCGCACAGCGCCATGTCCGTGTCATCTCCCCCCCCGGGCCTTTTGCTGCCCGGGCCCAATGTTTGTCGAATTGGATCGTGCGACGATAATTCGCGATAATGGACGGCCACCCGCCGGCGCGACACCATTCCGGCACCCATCGGACAGGCTTCGCTTCCTCTTGGAAGATTGGCCCAATACGACCGGGTTAATTTTTCAATGACCAGGCCGGCCAGCCACGGGCGCAGTTCCGCCGGTGGCTCCACTTCAAATTCCGGAATGCAACTGCCGCTCCATGCGCCCAGCCAGGGATAATCCACGCCGATTTTCAGGGCGGCTTGGAGATAATCCGCGCGGAGCACATTGTCATCATCCACAATGGCCAGAAGCGCCCCTTGAAATTCGTCAATCCCCCGCAAGAGGGCATTGGTT
>JBEKRA010000005.1:0-18950 GCA_049519195.1 Verrucomicrobiota bacterium | reverse complement strand
TGGTCAACGACGGAGGCGTCAGCCGGCTGGAATGGACGCTGGCGATTTTGGAAGAAGCCCGCCGCGCGAATTTGCTGGCGGCGGTTCCCGAAGTTGAGCCGGTCACCACCGGCCAACTCACGCCGGGCATGAAGCGTCCGAATTATACCGTGCTGGACAACCGCAAGGCGGCCGCTCTGCTCGGACGGCCGTTGGGCGGCTGGCGGAAGGGTTTGGTTGAGTTGCTGCGCGAACCCATCTGGAAATAAATCCAAAGCACCCGCTCCAACTAATTGCTTGAATGCCTTGCGCCGGTTTCCATACTCAATTCAGCAATGACGACCCAATGGCGCGAAATCATCCTGACTGCCGCGACTCCTGCGGAAATTCCGGGACTGCCAAACTCGCGGGCTGAATCACCGCTGGTTTCCCGCGCCCCACGCCCGCCGCATCAATTCAATCCTGTCCAATGATTCACGAACAACATCATTGCCGCGCCTGCGGTTCGAAAAATCTCGCGCTCGTCCTCGATTTGGGGAAGACGCCGCTCACCAATGATTTTTTGGATCCGTCGGAGGTCGCCGGTTACACGACGATTTTGCCGCTGCGTTTGATGCTTTGCCCCGACTGTTCGCTGGCGCAACTGGCGGAAGTGGTTGACCCCGGCGTGCTGTATTCGCGATACGCCTATGTCACTTCCACGTCGCGCACGATGGACGAGCATCTGGAGAACCAATGCCGGCATCTTCTGGCGACGGGAGAACTCGGCGGTCGTCCGCGCGTGCTGGAAGTCGCCAGCAACACCGGGTTGTATCTGAAAAAATTCCAGGCCCGCAACTGCGACGTGCTGGGCGTCGAGCCGGCGCACAACATCGCCGAACTGGCGGAGAAGGCCGGCGTGCCGACATGGACGGATTTCTTCAACGCTTCCAACGCGCGCGCCATCCGCGAGGAATGGGGCGCGGCGGATTTGATTCTTGGACGGCACGTCTTCGCGCACATCAACGACTGGCAGGATTTCTTCGACGGCATCGAGCGCATCAGCCATGAGCGGACGCTGGTGGCGCTGGAAGTGCCGTATCTTGGGGATTTTTTTGAGCACACCGAGTTCGACACGATTTATCACGAACATCTTTCCTACGTGTCGGTCCGGTCAGTGGAGGCGTTGCTGGCGCGGACGCCGTTTTTTCTGCAACGGGTGGATCACTACTCCATCCACGGCGGTTCGGTCCTGCTGCAAATCCGGCGGCGCGCGGACTCCACGCCCGTCCATGAAAGCGTGGGGCGCTATCTGAAACAGGAACTGGCGATGGGCCTGGCGGAGACGGCGGCGTGGAAAAAGTTCGCCGCGCGGGTCAGACACATCCAGAAAAGTCTGCCGGAATTGATTCGCGGCTTGCGGGCGCAGGGCAAACGGGTCATCGGCTACGGCGCCTCCGCCAAGGGCAACACGTTGTTGAACACCAGCGGCATCACGGCGAAGGATCTGGATTACATCATTGACAACACCCCGTTCAAACAGAACAAAGTGGCGCCCGGCTCGTGGATTCCCATCCGCCCGCAGGAATGGCTGTTGAATGACCAGCCGGACTTCGCGCTCTTGCTGGCGTGGAATTTCGCGGCGGAAATCGTCGGGCGCGAAACGGAATATCAGCGGCGCGGCGGGCGGTTCATCGTGCCGATTCCAGAGCCGAAGATTGTTGAATTTACCAACTCATGAATCACGATTTCAAAGCGGGTTTCTGGCGCAAACGCGCGGTCAAGGCCGCGCTCGACCGCCGCGACGACAGCCAGACTTGGGGCGGCATTTCGCTGCGCAAGTTTCCATCGGACTCACTCGCCATCCAGAAACTGCTCTGCCGGTGCCGGCCAAAAGTGCTGGTCGAGCTGGGCAGCCAGCATGGCGGCAGCGCGTTGTTTTTCTCGTCCTTTGCCGGGCTTGCCGGCATTGAGGCCATTATCTCGCTGGACATCGTCGAAGTGGAAAAGCCGGAAATTTCCATCGTAACCTGGATTACCGGCGATTCCTCGTCGCCGGAAATTTTCGCCCGGGTGAAAGCCCTCGTCGGCAGCCGCGCCTGCTCGCTTGTAGTGGACTCGAACCACCACGCCGAACACGTGGACAAGGAACTGGCGCTTTTTGGATCGCTCGTTTCCCCCGGCCAAGCGCTGATCATGGAGGACACTCACGTGGACGTGCTCAATTTCCGGAAATTCCGCGCCGGCGGCGGCCCATTGCGCTCGTTGAAAAAATTCCTGCCGCAGCATCCCGAATTTGAATTGGCCGCGGACATCGAGCCATATCTGACGACCAATTTCTTCGGCTACTGGGTGCGCAAACCGGCGACGCCATGACGCCCAGCCACAGCCTCATCATCCCGTATTTTCGCACGCCGGAAATCACGCGGCTCGCGCTGCATTCCATCTTCAAATTCTGCCGAGGCAACGCCGAGGTCATCGTCGTGGACAACGACCCCGGCGGCGCGGAATCGAAGATGCTCGATGAATTTCCAAAGCTCAAACGGATCAACAACCCGACTCAAACCCGCGGCTCGGCGGCAAATTTCGAGGCGCTCGACATCGGATTGCAGCACGCCGGCAACGACCTCGTCGGGCTGCTGCACAGCGACACCATTTTTTTGCAGGACGGCTGGGACGTGAAATGGTTCGGCCACATGGAGCGCCACAACCTTGCGGCGTTGAGCACTTTTGAGCGCGAGGCTAATCCCTTCCGGCCTCTACGGAAAAAGGCGGGCGATTGGTGGCGGCATCTCCGGCACAACCCGCGCCCCGTGTCGGCCAACGCGGGCAAGCTGATGTTCTTCTGGCTGCTGACGCGCAAATCCATTTTGCGGGAAATGGATTTTGTTTTTGTGCGCGACGGCCACATCACGCCAGACCGTCTCGCCGGCCGGCGCAACGGCCTGGAGGTTTTGAGTTGCGTGCAAATCAGCCGTTTCATGTGGCACACGAGCAACATCACCAGCATCCTCACCGGCCAGATGGACGACCCGTCGCTCGTGAAATCCTTTCAAACCAAGCGCCGGCAACTGCTCGGCCATCCGCTCATCCGCGAAAAATTCGGAGATGTGCTGACAGGCAAATGAATACGATGGGCAGTCAAACCAACAACGCCGGCAAGCCGTGGCGCGTGCTCATCGTGCAGAAATTCGCCTCGCTGGGCGGCGCGCAGAAAAGCCTTGTCCATCACCTCGAACTGCTTGACCGCAGCCGGTTCGAGCCGCATGTCATCGTGTCCAACCGCGGCTGGCTCACGGAAAAACTGGACGAATTGCGCGTGCCCTGGTCGCTCGTCAAGTTCGGACACTGGATCAATCTGGCATCGCTGCCGCGCAACCTCCTCCTGATTGCCCGACTCAAAAAATATATCCGGCAGCACGGCATTCAACTCGTTCACGCCAATGAACATTGGATTGCGCCGCCGTGTTACTGGGCCGCGCGCCGGGCCGGAGTGCCGGCCATCTGCCACTTCCGCACCGGCCTCGAAGACCTCACGCCACGCCGGATTCGCAAGTATCTTTATGGCCGCTTCGACCGCGTCATCGTGGTGGCGGAAGTTTTGCGGAAGGCGCTGGCAAAGGAAATTTCCGACCCGGAGAAAATCATCGTCGTCCGCGACGGCGTGGAGCCGTTTCCGGTAGAACCGTGCTACTGGGGCAAACGCCGGACGCGCATCGTCATCAATGTCGGCGCGATTTACGAAGTGAAGGGGCAGGCGAAAATTCTGGAGCGCGCGCTGCCGTGGCTGGAGGAAAACCGCCGCCATTTCCTGCTGTTCGTTGGCGGCACGCGCACGGATTCGGATTACGCCAGAAACATGAAGCGCACCGTGGCGGAGCACGGTTTGCAAAAGCAGGTTCTGTTTCTCGGCAGCCGCGAGGACGTGCCGCGACTGTTGCGCGCGGCGGACGCGCTGGCGGCTTATTCCACCGTGGAAGGCATCCCCCGCGTGGTGATGGAGGCGATGTTTGCCGGACGTCCGGTGATGGTTTCGAACACGCCGGGCATGGACGAAGTGGTCGTGGACGGCGAAACGGGACGCATCGTGAATTTTGATGACGCGGCGAATCCGTTGTTGCAAGCTTTGCGGGACATGACCTCCAATCATTCCGGCTGGGAGACAATGGGGCGGCTGGCGCGGGAGCGCGCGTTGAACCGTTATTCCATCCGGGCCATGTCGGACGCCATTCAGGCGGCCTACGCGGAATTGCTGGAGCAAAAAATATATGGCAAAAAGTCGAATTGAAAAATCCTGTTTCATCCATCCGACGGCGGAAGTTTCACCGGAAGCGGTCATCGGCGCGGGCACAAAAATCTGGCATCAAAGCCAGGTGATGCCTGGCGCGCGCATCGGTGCGGACTGCAAGCTGGGCAAGTGCGTGTATGTGGACCTCGGCGTGCATATCGGAGACCGCGTCAAAATCCAGAACGGCATCTCGGTCTATAAAGGCGTGACGGTGGAGGACGACGCGCTGCTCGGCCCGCACATGGTTTTCACGAACGATTTGTATCCGCGCGCGTTCAACGACACTTACGAAATCCTGCCGACGCTCGTGAAAAAAGGCGCGTCCGTCGGGGCCAACGCCACGATTGTCTGCGGCGTCACGCTTGGAAATTATTGCATGGTCGGCGCCGGCGCGGTGGTGACGGCGGATGTGCCCGACCATGCGCTGGTGGTCGGCAACCCGGCGCGTGTCGTCGGCTACGTCTGCGCGTGCGGCAAACGGCTGGCGGTGGATTACAAGAACAAGCGGGACAGCAAAGTAGCTTGCGACCGCTGCGGCAAGCAGTTCAAAATCAAGGCCAGCCAGATCGCCGTCATTTGAGCAGCAACATCCGCGCCTTTGCCAGCACCTCCTCCACCGTGATGCGTTCCATGCAGGGGTAGGGTTTTGTCTTGTCGCAAACGAACTGCCGCGTGCGTTTGCAGGAACAGTCGCCCAGAGCCAGTTCGTGCCGGCATTGCCATGGACGCCAGCTCCACTCGGACGACGGGCCGAACAGCGCGACGGTTGGCGTCTGCATTGCGGCGGCCATGTGCATGGCCACCGTGTCCACGCCGCAAAAAAGTTTTGCGCGCCCCAGCAACGCGCCAAGTTCGTGCAGCGAAATTTTCCCCCCGGTTGAAAAATGTTTTTCGCGCGCCGCGCCGAGGATGGTTTGGGCATATTCCACTTCGCGCTGCGCCGGGCCGGTTGAAAAAATCACGGCGAGGCCGTGTCGCCGCCGGATTTCATCCGCCACTTCCGCCCAGCGTTCCGGCAGCCATTGCTTGAAAGCCCAGCGGCTCGTTGGATGAATGACCGCGAAATTTTCCGGCCCGGGCAAAATGCTTTGCAGAATTTTCAATTCAGCCTGTGGATAAAATCGCAGCGGTCCCGGCTCGCCTTTCAATCCCATGATTTCGGTGACGGTGCGGAAATCCCGCAACACCTGATGTTCCTGTCCCCATTTGAAGAAAGAGACGCGATTGAACAGCCGGCGCTTCCAGCCGGCGGAATGATAGGCGTCGTTGATGCCGCGAATCCGCGCGGCGGAAAGCAAAATCCAAAACTTGGCCCTGCCTGAATCCGAAAGGTCAAACGCATAATCGTAACGCCGCAACAGGATGCCGCGCGCGTTGCGCATGAACTCATTCGCCCTTGACCGCCCCCCGATTGAAAAAATACGGCGGATGTCCGGATTCCCCCGCAGCACTTCCTCGCAACCGGCGCGGACGAGCACATCAATTTCAGCGGCGGGGAACTGTTCCTTGAGAAACCGGATCGTCGGCGTGAGCAGCAGCGTGTCGCCCAGATGATTCAGTTTGACGAGGAGAATTTTCACAAGTTGCCAAATTTAATTCCGTGCGACTTCGCGTTCGCGGAAATTGGGAGGCGCATGGTTCAAGTAGTCGTTGTCGGCGAATTTAACGCCTTCTCGAGTTGCAGACGCGCCTCAATCACATCCCGGGGTTTTATGGATTTTTCGTAGGCATGGTTTTTTATAGCATAGCGTCCGCGGTTCAGACGCAGTTTGACGGGCATCAGCGGATCAAAATGGTAGGCAAGGCCGAGATTTCGCATCAGCTTCAGCTTGGTTGCACGCCTCCAATCCGTGGCATTGAGTTTAGACCAGTCCGCCTTCGGCTGGCTCTTGACGGCGCTGGCAATCAGAGTGGCAAGCCGCTGGCACGAATTGCCATCAGGTGCGTTGCACCACTTCCGCAGGTGGGCTTGCCGTGCTGCCAGAATTGCGGGCGATTCCGCCACCAGCACCTGGTCCATGAGCGCAACCAGTTTCTCCGGCGCATCGCAGGCGGTGCTGCAAACCGCATGTTCGGGATGATAAAACATCGGGTTGCGCTCAAAGAGCAGTTCGATAGTCGGCTTGCCGGCAATCCAACTTTCCATGGCAGTCGTGCAGGTTTCGCAGGAAATTTCCAGGTCACAACCGAGGATGAGAGCCGTGATGTTGGAGGTGGAATCCACCGTCACGCATTGCCGCATCTGCGGTGGCAAGTTCGCCACCCATCCAGCATAAATTTCGACGCTTTCCCGGGGGTGTGGACGCAGGGTAATGTCGAATTTATCGCTGTCAACAATGGCTTGCAGATAGTCGAAAACACGCCGACTGGCTTTGTGATGATCCTCAATGGCCTTCCAGTAGTCCTTGTAGATGGGAATTCGGTCTTTCCACGCCGCAAAAAGCTTGGCCCCCTCCTCGCGTGGCAATTCAAAAAACTTGGCCACGGAAAAATTGGTGCAGACCAGCACGCGTGGACGCGTTCGCGGTCTTCGGGACGGTTGATAAAAAATCCGCGACCACGGCTCGATGTAATAATCGAACCGGGGCACGCCAATGACCTCGATGCGCGTGCGCCGGTTGAAACCCAGTTCCATCAGCGCCTGGCGATGCGGTTCGTTCCAGCAAAAAAACCAGTCAATATGGGCGTCCGGATGGTGCTTGCCGGAATTAAATTTCAAATCCTCCGGGTCATAGTTGATGCCTTCATTCGACAGCACGGCGGTCAACACGCCGATTTGTGCCAATCGTTTGGAATAGGAAACCAGATGGCCGGCAGTGAGATGATTGAAGACAATCATGTCCGGCCGGTAAGCACCCAGCACCGCGCGATAAGCCTCCAGCGGTTCAAGATGGCAATCCACCCCCAGCGCCTCCAGATGGTGCGCGATCAACGTCGCCACCGCCAGATCGCGCGTCCGGCTGTCCACCAGAAGCACGATTCCCCTGCGCTGTTGGGCACTGGATTTCATGACTGTTTGGCCATCACGATTGCCGAAGTTGTTTGCCGTTGCGAACCGCAATCCCCCGGGCGGCAAGGTGCTGTTTGGCTTCAAGGGGCGTTTGTTGGGTGAAGTGAAAAATGCTCGCCGCCGCGACGGCGGATGCCTTGCCTATGGACAGCGCCTGAAACATATGTTCATAGCTGCCAGCGCCACCGGAGACGATCACCGGGATATTCACCGCTTCAGCCACCCGGCGGGTCAATTCCGTATCGTAACCCTGCATCATCCCGTCACGCTCAACGGACGTCAGTAAAATCTCGCCAGCGCCGATCCTCTCCAATTCTCCGGCCCACGCCACCGGTTCCCTGCCGGTGGGACGGGTTCCCGAATGGCTGAAACATTCATAACGGCCATCGGGCAGCCTCCGCACGTCAATGCTGGCCACGATGCATTGCGCGCCAAAATGCAGGGAGGCCTCGCGCACCAGTTCCGGATTTTCAAACGCGGCGGTGTTCACGGTCACTTTGTCAGCACCGGAGTGCAGCAGTTGCCGGATTTGCTCCAGATTGCGAATGCCGCCACCGACGGTCAGCGGCACAAAACATTCCCGGGAAAATTCCGCCACCGATTCGTAATCCGGTTCGCGCGTCTCGAGCGAAGCGGTTATGTCCACCACTATTATCTCGTCCACCTCCCGGAGATTATAAACCTTGATGGCAGGCAGGACGGTGCCGACGCGTCGCCAACTGTCAAAGCCGACGCCTTTCACCAGCCCGAAGTTTTTCCAGAGCAGCGTGGGGATGACGCGAACTTTCAGCATATCCGCCACTCCTCGCGCAGCAGGCCGTAGAGCAGCACGTCCGCCGGGCCGTCATCGAGCAATTCCTGTTTTCGCTGCGCGCCTTCCAGCGTCATTTTCCAGTGTTCAAAGATGCGGAGCATCGCGCGGTTTTCCGCCGTCGCGCCGCCGGTGATTTTGCGAAGGCCGAGATTTTCAAAGCCATGCCGCAACGCCAGTCCCCACGCCTCCGTTCCACAACCCCTGCCCGATGCCTGCTTGTGGCCGATCAGGATGCCCATGTCCGCCGTTTTGTTTTGCGCGTCCACGAACATCGTCATGGTGCCGACCAGCAGGCCGTCGGCCGCAAATTCAACGGCCCAGAAAAAATGCGCGGCGTTTTTGAAGGAAGCCAGATAGTCGGAACAACTCTGGCGTGTGTGGGTGAAATGCCGCTGTCTTGAAAAACGCATGAGCCGGCGGTCATTCAGCCATCCGAGATAATCCGCGGTGATGTGCGCCTCCAAAAATGGAGCGAGCCGGACGATTTTTCCCGAAAGGGCTCTGGCTGACGCGGCGGTGTCGTTCATGGCTGCACCATTTTTAGCCGATTTAGCCGCCACCAAGCAAGACTTCGACCACGCGCTTCGTCGCGCTGGCGAACGGCAGCGGATGTTTAGGTCTCGGTTTCAGCGCGTCCCAATCGTGCCTGGCGATCAGACGGCAGACCCTTCGCAGTTCGCGGCGATCAAAGATGCCCCTCGTGTAACCCAGCGTGTTGGACATGCACGGGTCTTCCCGCCCGCTCCCGCGCAGGCCGATCTCCACGCTTATCGCGGGCCTGCCGGAAAGCGCGGCCTGCAACAAGGCGATGCTCATCATGCCGAGGACGGCATCGGAGATTTGAATCCAACCGGCCAAAGTTCCCCGCCGGATCAATTGTGTGCGCAAAGATTTCAGTCGTGTTCCGCGCAAAATCCGGGAAACCGCCTCCTCATGCTCGGAGGGATGCGGACGGACAACCAGCGTGGCGCGGATTTTTTCATTCGCCAGCGCGGTTTCAAGTTCTTCGAGCACCACCGGCAAAATTTCCCGCACGGTGTAACCGAATATTCCGGCGCCGTTCGGGCGCATGATGGCTCCGGGTCCGCTGTAAAATTTCAGTCCGGGCGCGATGTAAAACGGATCGGAAATAAATGTGATGACCATGCCGGTCTGTGGAATCCCTGCCGCGCGGCGCAGCGCGCGCCGGCGGTTTTCGGAAACGGCGCGGCAGGCATTCACCGTCTGCTCCATGTCCGGATGGCCGGTCAGGACGATTTGCGTCTTTCCGAAACCGGCCTTGAGCATTTCCCTCCGCGTAAGACTGTCAATCACGCAAACCTTGTCTGCCGGACTGAAAACCGTCCGTCCTGCCGGACGGCGCTCGAAACGCTCGCGATAATTGAACCATGAATCCAACAGCGCCACCACTGGCAGCCCCAGCCCGCGCGCGGCGATGCGTGTGCGGTGTTCGATCAGGTTGTAAAGGCCGGCGGCGGAAAGCAGCGCGTCAACACGCCACCGCTTCAGCATCGCCTTGAGGACGGGCAGCGGGGTTTTGTCTTCCATGCCGGCCACACGCCGGGACAATTCTTCGCGCCAGATTTTTAAGGCCGGGCCGGCCAGGATGGGATGAATCTCCAGCCCGCGCCGCCGGAGTTCGTGAACCACGGGCACGAGCGCCCGCGCGCCGCCCGCATCATGCGCCACGACGGCCACACGTTGGATGGCTGGTCGGTCGCTCACGGGCGGAATTCGGCGCGGTGTTCATACACCTTGGTGAAAGCGTCCGCCACGTCCTGCATGTCGCGCAAATCGCAAGGCGGACGCATGAATTCGGTGCCAATGAGGCGGGTTTCGATGGATTCGGTCACGGGGCAAAGGCCGGGGTGATAATCCGCCTTGCCGTGGTAATGCGGACAGGTGAAGGGGCAGCCGGTTGCGCCGTAGGCAAGCTTCTGTTGATACATTGGCAACAGGTAAAGCGGGCTCATGTATCCAGCCGTGACCAGCGGCCATTCGCGGTCGGCGGCCAGCGGCAGTTCTTTTTCGAGCGCGGCGACAAATTTATCACGCGGAACGCCGACCACTTTTTCGTCGTAGAGAAATGGCTGGACGTAATAGGAATGTTTGCAGCCGGGTTTCACGACGGGCGGACGCAGGCCGGGCAGCGCGCCAATCGCGCGGTTAAGAAAATCCGCGTTGTGGATGCGCTGCTCCAGCAGCCGTGGCAGTTTTTTTAATTGTTCGATCCCCACTGCCGCCGTCAGTTCCGTCATCCGCAAATTGAAGCCGAATGCGTTGATGATGTTTTTCACGCCCTTGTCGCCCACGACCGCCTCGCCGTGATTGCGGATGAGATGCAGGCGTTCGGCCAGCTCCAGGCTGTTCGTCGTCACGATGCCACCCTCGCCGGTGTGGATATGTTTGTGGTAGTTCAGGCTGAAGACGGTCATGTCGCCCAACCCACCGATGTTGCGTCCCTTGTAAAGCGCGCCGGGCGATTGCGCGGCGTCCTCAATGACGATGAGCTTGTGTTCGCGGGCGATCTGCAAAATCGCGTCCATCTCCGCCGGATGGCCGAAGATGTGGACGACCATAATGGCCTTGGTGCGTGGCGTGATGCGGCGACGCACGTCATCGGGGTCAAGGCAGAAAGTCTCCGGCTCGATGTCCGCAAAAACCGGCACGGCGTTGTAGCCGATGATGGCCGTGGCGGAAGCGGCCATCGTGTAGGGGGACACAATCACTTCGTCGCCAGGCCCCAGTCCCGCCGCGCCCACGGCGGCAAACAGCCCCGACGTGTTCGAGTTGACCGACACGGCGGTTTTGGCGCCTGTGAATTCGCACCACATCCGCTCCAGTTCGCGCACGCGCGGGCCGCCGTAAAAATCCGGGTGCCAGCCGCCGATGAACTGCGACAGGTTTCCGCTGTCCATGACTGCGAGGACGGCGCGCTTTTCCTCATCGCCGATGAAGTTGTGTCCGGGGAAGATTTTCGTGCGGACTGGTTGCCCGCCATGGATGGCCAGCTTGCTCATGATGATTTGCGGTGGTTCATGGTTTGCAAAGTTGAAACACCTTGTTGAAGAAACGCTGCCGTTCAATTTCCAAATCCAGATGCGCGCGGGTTGCGGCGGGATCGCCGGCGAGTCTTGCCAGATGTTCCACCGTCCGCGCCAGCAGTGGTTCGCCATCCACCGGCCAGCTCCGCTTTTCCTGTAGAACGGTGAATTCCGGATAATGCGAATGCCCTCTCCCGCGATAAAGTTTCAAAATCTCCGGCGCACCGGCGAGTTCGACGCGCGCCTTGTTCGTGTCGCAGCACAGCTCCCAGATGTAGCAGCCGGTCTGCCGCGCTTCGCACAGCGTCAATGCCACCGGGCCGCGCCGCGTTTGCATTTCAAGCCAGAACATCCCGGAACGCTTCGCCATCAGGCGGACGTTTCCGACCGGCCCGCACCACGAGAACAGCACGTCGAGCAGATGAACGCCGTTGTGCTTCAATCCGCCGGAATAAATACCGCGAGCCTGCAGCAATACGCCGAGTTCACCGGAGACCAGCATTTCGCCGATGCGCCGGCAGCCGGAATGCTGGCGGCGCGGAAAATCCACCAGCACCGGGATGCCAGTCTGTTTTGCGCGCTTGAGCAATCGCAATGCAATCCGGCCGTCCAATGCGAGCGGTTTTTCCACAAGCACGGCCTTCGGCCTGCGTTTCAAGATGTCGGCCAGATCGCGCGCGTGTTCGCCATCCGGCGTGGCGATGAAGAACACGTCCCATCCGGCGTCCAGCCATACCTCGCGGTCTCGCGGGCCGGCCGGGCAATTCCATTTTTTCTCCGCCGCCTGTGCGCGGGCCGGCCGCGAATCAAAGAAGCCGCCGGGTATCAGCCGCTTGGATTTGGCAACGGCATGAGCCAGCGTCAATACCCGGCGGTCGCCCGGCGAATCAAATCCTTGCGCGATCCGCCCTGCGCCGATGATGCCTGTTTTCAATCGTGTGTTCATGGCCCGCCCCAGCCGGGGCGCAGTTTCAGACAGCGTTCGTGCATCCCGGGATGCGCGCGCACCCACGCGATGATTTCGCGCGCGCCGTAATTTTCATTCTTCGCTCCCAAATCTTCATGCAACGCCTTGATGAGTTCATAATCCTCCCGGTAATCGAGCGAAAGCCAGAAAAATTCCGCGCCGGCGGTGGAGGCGTGCTTGATGAACACGGGGCGCCAGCGGCCGCCGCTTTCAGGCCGGTAAAAACCGTGGGAAACGTGCTCGCGATCGACCGGGTCGGAGGTTTCGCGTTCGAGTTGAAAAAGGGCGTATGCAGAAAACACCTGCGCGTCCAAGCCCGCTGGCACGCTACGGTGCGGATCGGAATTGCTGACATAAACGCAATCGGGCGTTCTGGTGAACGCATCAAGCGCCTCATCCACAATCGCCGGGTCCGCCAGCGGACAATCGCCTGTGATTTCCACGCAGACATCCGCGCGCTGCCATTTGAGGCAGTCGCACACGCGCCGGAGCACGTCCTGCTCGCTGCCGCGAAACGCGGCGGCACCGATGTTGCCTGCGAGTTCAACGATGGGATCATCCGCGGCATTGACGGTGGTGGCGACGGCAATTTGATCAATCCGCCGGACGCGGCGCAACCGCTCCACGAGGATTTGCAGCAATGGTTTGCCGCCCGCCGTCAGGAGCGGCTTGCCGGGCAGCCGAGACGAAGTCATGCGGACTTCGATGACCGCCGCCACTTTTTTGCCGTTCAACGCCATGCGTCAGGTTGGTTTGAGCGCCAGAAAATTCTTCAACAGTTGAAACCCGGGCCGGGAACTTTTTTCAGGATGAAATTGCGTGCCGAAAACATTGCGCAAGCCTGTCACGGAAACAAATCCGCCGCCGTAGGGCGTCGTGGCCAGCACGGTTTCATTCCGGGCGGGCAGGAAGTGATAGCTGTGGACGAAATAAAAATCGGTGTCGTCCTGGATGCCGTCGAGCAGCGGGCTGGGGCGCGCGCGGCAGACTTCGTTCCAGCCGACGTGCGGGATTCGCTCGCCGGCGACGGGCTGGAGTCGTTTCACTTCCCCGTGAATCAGTCCCAGCCCGGCAGTTTCGCCGCCTTCGTGACCCTTGTCGGCCAGCAATTGCATCCCCAGGCAGATGCCGAGGAAATGGACGCCGGGATTTTTCAGGGTCTCGCGGATTTTTTCCGGCCAACCGGCGGCGTTCAGGCGCGCCATGCCGTCCGCAAACGCGCCCACGCCCGGCAACACGATGTGTTCCGCACCAGCGGCGTCGGTGGGATTTTCCGACACCAGCACGTCCGCGCCGCATTCTTCAAAAGCGCGGCGCACCGAGCCGAGATTGCCCATGCCGTAGTTGATGATTAGAACTTTCATCCATCCCGCATGTGACGGAAATGCGGCGTTCACGCCGGATTGTCGTAATTGATCTTCGTCAGGTTTCCGCGCCCGTCCTTGACAAGGTTGCCTTTGGCGTCCTTTACGAAGATTTTTTTGTTGGTGAAGCGGTTGCAAATCGTGATGAATTCATCCACGGTCAGGCCGAGCGGTTCGAGGATTTTCTCCAGCGGCTTGTCGAGATACGTCCACGGAAACTTGCCGTCGTGCCTGCGGATCATTTCCAGCGCGTCCTGCCGCGTGATGCGTCCGCGCCGCAGATGCAGGCAGGCAATGTCCGTCGCGCGTCCAAAGCCGAATTTCAAAAACTTGAAATAGTCGTGGATGCCGGTCTGGTGGTTGTCGAGATTTTCGTAGTTCACCACCGAGCCTTCGACGGCATGTTGTAATGTTTCAAATCCACTGGCCTGCGCGATGAGCGCGTTGGAATAGCCATCCCACGGCAGATAGTATCCGAGAAAAAGTCCGGTGACGCCGGCGCGCTTGAGTTCCGTGTCGTCGGGGTAGGTGTAGGGAATCAGGTCTTTCGCCTGCAATCCCTCCACGCCGGCGAGGTCCGAAACTCGCAAGCCGAGCAGCCCACCGAATTCCTCGAGCCAGCGGCGATCCAAAACATTGTTCTCCGCCGCCGCCGCAGGTCCGCCGTATTCGTTCTGGGAATTCTCGCCCCAGACCAGCAGCGGCACATTGAATTGCACCGCCGCGCGCACCGGGATGGTGAAAATGCCGACGTGCTCCGGCCACGAAATGTCGCCCACCTGCTGCAGGCCAATGCGGTTCAATTTACGGCGCACGACCGGGTTCGGCGAAAACTCCACATAATCCACGCCGAGGTTTTTTATGTTCTGGATGTTCCGCCTTCCGATTTCGGACAGATCGCATGTCGTCGCCGTCACGCACAGCGGGTTCATTCCAAGCTGCAACATCCGGACAACTTGAAACGTGCTGTCCTTGCCGCCGCTGACGGGCACGATGCAGTCCCAATTGCCGCCGGCGCGCCGGCGATACTTCTCCAGAAGCGCGTCCAATTCCATCCGGCGCGCGGCCCAGTCCACCACCTTGCGCTGCTCGTAAGCGCGGCAGGCGTTGCAAATGCCTTCCGCATCAATCAACAAATCCGGCTTGGTGTCCGGCATCACGCAGCGTTTGCAATATTTCAGCATGGTCGTTGTTCCCAGTATGCCTTCAGGCGCGCGATTTCTCCATCAGAAACCAGGTGATGTCGTCCTGCGGATGATTCGGGTCACCGTGATAAACAAATCCGTAATCCACCAGCCGCAGGCCGGGAAACCGCCTCATCATTTCGCCCGCGAAGTCGCGCTTGAACAGCCGGTCGGCGTGGCCGCGATACGGGATGGCCGCCGGCGTGGGATTGTAATACTCAGCGATACAAATGTAACGCGCGCTCGCCGCGCGCATCAAATCATAGACCCGCGGCAACTTTTCGGGATTGATGTGAATCAGCACTCCCTTGACGAACACAAAATCGTGCCGGCGTCCAGGCTTGAAATCCAGCAGCGACCGGTGGTGAACGCGAATGTCCGGGATTTTTTTCAATTCCGCCGCCGCGCGTGCGTTGATTTCCACCGCTGTCAATTTCGCCGCTGGCAGCAGTTGCCGGATGGCGCGCAGGTTCAGGCCGATGTTCGCGCCGAGTTCAAGCACGGAGCTGACATTTTCCGTGCGCGCCAGAATTTTGGCGAACAACGCCAGATTGCAGGCAATCAGATTCACGCCCGTGTTGCGGACCGAATAATCGTCGCCAAACGCGCCCGCCCAAAAAAGCTCCTGCTCCGTCGGGCGGCTTTTGGAGGCGTTGCGCCGCGCGACAGGTTTATCCGCCGGATTTTTTTTGTTCGACATGGGTGTTTAGTATCGTCAATTCAGGCCTCTCTTTCAAGAGTTTCAACACGTCTTCCGTCGAAAACATCCGTCCGCCCTTCGCAAGCGCGTCGTAAATTGCCCGCACAAATTCCCAATCTTCCGCCGTGTCGAGCGTCCAGCGGTGCGCCGACAAATCCACCGCGCCTTCAAATGAACGCAGCCTGAACAATTCGGGATGCCCGTAAAAAAACGGCGTCACGTGTTCGCGCTCGTGCGGTTTGGCGGCTTCACGGTGCGCGCTCTCCAATGCGGCAAACGTGAAAATCTCCGCGTCCAGGCCGCGCGGAAATGTTCGCTTCAACGTGTTGCTCAAATAATCGGCGTTCGCACCGCGAAAAACTTCCAGCATCTCATCGAGCAGCGCGCCGTCGAACAGCGGACAATCCGAAGTCACGCGCACAATCACGTCCGCGCCGGCGGCCTGCGCCGCGCCGAAATAGCGCGCCAGCACGTCCTCCTCGCTGCCGCGAAAAAATGGAACTTTCAATTTCCCGCATTCCGCAACGACCGCGTCATCGGCGGGAGAATTGGTCGTGGCAATCATCACCCCGTCCAGACGCCGCGACGATTTCACGCGCGCGACGACATGGGCCAGCACGCTTTGCCCGCAAAGCCGCCGCAGCACCTTGCCCGGCAATCGCGTCGAACCCATGCGGGCCTGGATGATGGCGACGGTTTTCACCGGAGCAAATTCCGCTTCATCGGCGTTCCGCGTTTCACATCGCGCGCCGCTTTTTTGCCAAGCACCTCGTCCAAATGCCGCGTGTGCAGTCCGTCGCCGGGACGGATCGAGCGCACATTTTCCCCCGTGAACGGCTCGCCCGCCTTCACGTTTTCGACCACGAATAGCGAGCGGCGGAACTTGCGGCTCTTTTTTTCGCCCGCGCTGATTGTGTAATTCACCCCGCCCAGCGCCTTTTCCGCCGAGCGGATGGCCGCGACCATTTTCCCGAATTCATCCGGCTCAAGCGAAAACGCCGAATCCGGCCCGGAAAATTTTCGGGAGAGCGTGAAATGTTTTTCAACGATGCATGCGCCCAGCGCGACGGCGGCGACCGGCGCGGCGATGTCCATGGTGTGGTCCGACAGGCCGACCGGCACGCCGAATCGCTCCGCCATGTCCGGCAGCGTCCGCAAATTCATTTCCTCCGGCTTCGCGGGATACGCGCTCGTGCATTTGAGCAATGCAATTTGTTTCGCGCCCGCTTTGCGCGCCGCGCCAAGCGCCTCCTTGATTTCCGCGATCGTCGCCATGCCGGTCGAGGCTATGATCGGCTTTCCCGTGGCGGCGACTTTGCGGATGAGCGGGATGTCCACCAGCTCAAACGACGCGATTTTGTGAACCGGCACTTTCAATTCCTCCAAAAAATCCACCGCTCCGGCATCGAACGGCGTCGAGAAAAAATCCAAGCCGATTTCATGCGCGATTTTTTGCAGCTTCGGCTGCCAGTCCCACGGCATCGCGGCCTCCTGATACAATTCGTGCAGCGTTCTGCCGTCCCATGGCGTGCCGCCTTTGATGCGGAAAAATTTGTTGTCGCAGGCGATGGTCAGCGTGTCCGCCGTGTAAGTCTGCAATTTCACCGCGTCCGCGCCGGCGGCCTTCATGGCGCGGATGGTCCTGGCCGCGCGCTGGAAATTCCCGCCGTGGTTGGCGGAAAGCTCGGCGACGACATAGACCGGATGCCCCGCGCCGACGCGCCGTTTGCCGATGACGATTTCGCGCTTCATGTGTTTGCGGCGCCGCGGTGCAGTTGAAATCGCAGCGCCGGCTGTCCTTTTACCACAGTCCCACCCGCCGCTTCAAATCCGCTCTTCTGAAATGCGCGGATGGAAGCCTGATTGTCCGGCTTGACGAAGGCGTTGACGACGGTCGCCGCCGTTTCGCGGAATAATTTCCGGCAGGCCGCCTGGATCAACAGCGCGCCGAGATTTTTTCCGCGCCGGGTTTTGTCGAGGCTGACCGAAATGACAGCGGCCTCGTTTTGCAAGTCGAACCGGGCAACGCCGGCCGGGTTTTCATCCGCGTCGTTTCCAATCCATAAAAGGCAATTCGCGTCGGACAACTTGGCATTGAACCAGGCGGCGTGGTTGTTCCATTCGATTGCCTCGGATGAAAACGAAGCCGCGCGCGCCGCCGGTTCGTTCGCCCATTCCCAAATCAAACGCGCGTCGCCCGCCGTCGCGCGGCGAAGATGAATCCCATTTTCGTTCAGGCGCAGCCACACGCGGAAATTTCCGAGACCATCCACCAATTCCCGTCCGCGCCGCGACATTTCGCCGCGCGCGGAAAAATCGCCTGCCGGCCGGATAATTTCCGCCGCAATTTTTTCCGGCGTCAGATTTTCGTGCCAGCCCAAATTTCGCGCGACACCGGCTGACTGAAGCTGCTCTGCGTTGGACCGCTGATTATCCGCCATCACAATCATCAGCGCGGGCAGTCCCATGAAAGCCAGCTCCCAGGCCGTCGTGCCGCCGGCGGCGATGGCCAGATCCACTTCGGCCATGAGTTCTGGCATGTTCCCGGCATTTTGCAGAATTCGGATTGCCGGGGAATTTCGGGCAACAGATTTCAATTCATCGCCGTGCGGATTACCCCCGCCGATGACGATGGTCGCTTCGCATTTCAAATCGGGAATTTGCCGGATGGCCCGAACGGCCTTGAGCGTCACGTTTTCGGAATCGCTGCCGCCAAGCGTCACGAGGATTTTTTTTGCCAGCGGCGGAATGGTTCGCCGCCAGTCGCGCCATTTGGAAAATTCATTTCGCAATTGGACGAAGCTCGTGCCCAGCAGCAGCTGGGTTTGCGGTTCGCGGCTCGGATAAAGATTTTCATCCGCGCCGAGATTTTGGTTCAGGACGAAATCCGCGCAGTAATGTTTTGCATGGCCGAAGTCGTCAAAAAACAACACGCGCAGCCCCGCTTTTTTCAATCCGCGCTGGTAATCGGCGTCGAAATGATAGCCGTCCACGACGATCCAATCCGCATTTTGTTTTTTCGCGATTTGCGCCAGTTCCTTTGCATCCGCTTTGCCGCCGGGCGAGGCGGACAGCATTTGCAGTTTTATCTCGGAAAATTTTATTCGTTCCTCAAGGGTTGCCGGCAATTGGGACGAAACCATCGTCACGCCGCTGCCGGCTTGCAGCCACGGCTCGGCCAGCGCGAGGCAGCGCATGACGTGGCCGGTGCCGATTTGCGGGCCGGCGTCTGCGCGGATGACGAGATTGGCTGGCATTAAAGAAATTTTCCCAGCGCGGACACCACGCGATTTTGACCGGCATCGCTCAATCCGTAAAACATCGGCAGGCTGATGGCCTCGGCGTAGTGGCGTTCGGCTTCGGGAAATTGGCCCGGCTCAAAACCGAGCTTCCGGTAATACGGCTGCGTGTGGACGGGGATGTAATGCAGGTTCACGCCAATGCCAGCGCGCCGCAATTCCTCAAAAACCTGCCGGCGCGTCTTTCGGATTTGGTCGAGCCGCAGCCGGATGACGTAAAGGTGCCAGCTTGATTCCGCGTCGGGATGCTGCCACGGCAATGTGAGCGGCAGGCTGGCCAGCAATTGGTCGTAACGCCGCGCGAGCTGCCGGCGGCGGCGGA
>JBEKRA010000004.1:0-19190 GCA_049519195.1 Verrucomicrobiota bacterium | reverse complement strand
CCACCAGTAGAAATCAGGACACTACCATCAAGCGGAACGCCCGCGCTATTCTTCCGGCTTGTCCAAATGTTCGCCCGGCGGCAGGCCGGCGAACTTTTCAAAATGCTCCGGCCGGAGCGGCCCGGGAATGACATGCTCGCCGCCGAGCCATTTGCCGAGATCAACCAGCTTGCACCGGTGCGAGCAAAACGGCCCGAATTTCCCGGCAAACCAGTCGCCGGATTTTTTGCACGTGGGACAAACGACTCCGGGTCGCTTATTTCGTTTCGCTGGCAATCGTTTTGATGTCATTGACCACGTTTGCGGTCTCCTCCGGCGACGCCCCGCCGTCGGTCAAAATCTTTTGCACGCCATCGAAAATCATCTTTTGCTGCGCTGCCGTCAGATGCGCGCTGTTGAAGATGGCGTGGATAAATTGGGCCAGTTTCGGCTGTGGGGCGCGGAGCTTTTCCTTACCGGCGATGGCCGTAATCAAATCATCGGCCAGTTTGGAAATGGACGCCGGTTGCGGCTTCGCGCCATGGGCGGCAACGGACAGATCATTCGTCAATGATTGTTTCTGGAGGGTGAGGGGAGCGGCGGCCGCCGCATTGCCGATGGCGGCGAAATCGTTTTGCAAATCATTGATGTTTTGGAGCGTGGCCTGAAGCACCGGATTGGCCGGCGGATTGGGATTATTTTGAGGCGGCGGAGCGGGCGGCGGGTTGTCCAAAAGCTGCTGGTTGGCGGCGGTTTCCCTGGCGGAGGTATTTTTCGCCTGCCGTATTGCCGCCGAATAAGGGTCGGCCAGAACGCCATTGGCCACGAACAAAACACAGGCGAGCGCGATGAACGGTTTCATAACTTCATTGGTTTGCGATTATGCTGGGGCTTTTCGACAGCAATGAAATGTAATCTTCGAGGATGTGTTCGGTTTCGTCCAACATCGCGTCGGGTTGTGGTTTGGTGACCGCCGTGCCCAAATGCAAATGGCCGGCTGGCGTGTTCGTTTCAGACTGATTCAAAACAATGCCGACGGCAAAATTGTTGTTGTTGGTCATGATGCAAACACTTCCATTGGCGTTGGTGGAAGTCAACAAGGCGTTTAGATTGGTCACGCACGGGGGTTCTGGTGCCGGCAGCCCGTTCGTGCTGGAATTCTCCACGGTGATGTTGTAAATCTTCAAATTGTGCAGGGGGCGAATGGCTTCCTCGGCTGCCTGCGCCAGTTTGCGGGCATTTTCGGCCTGGCGTTGCCGGATGGCCTCCTGCTCGTTCAAAGTAATGGACTTGTCGGCCTGCAGTTTTTGATACTGCGCTATGTCCTGCCGGACGTAGGCAAAATCTTGGTTGGTGGAGATGCGTGTTTCAGAACACAGGTGCAAATCGGCGAGGTAAGGCTTGACCAGGTTGAGCTTGTCATAATGTATCTTGGAGGCGATGTCCGGCGGCAGGGGAAGCCCAGGCAGCGGGTTCTCGAGCGCGCCTTCGCCGATATCTGGCGAGAAATTTAACACGTCGGGCAGCACTATGTCCGGCTCGACGCCCTTCAATTGCGTGGTAGCGCCGGTGACGCGGTAGAATTTCCGGATTGTGATTTTCAATTCTCCCGGATCGTTGGTGGCGGTCGGCGTGGCCGGCCAGATGAACTTGTCGAGGCGCATGATTTGTTGCACCGTGCCTTTGCCGTGTGTGGAAGTGTCGCCGACGACCACCGCGCGGCCATAGTCCTGCAAGGCGGCGGCGGCGATTTCCGCGGCGGACGCACTGAACCGGTTGATCAGGACGACGAGCGGCCCGGTGTAGAGTGCGTCGGGTTCGGTTGCGGAATTCAATTGAATCTGGCCGTCGGAGTCGCGCGCGAGGACCACGGGGCCTGCCTTGATGAAGATGCCGGTGAAGCGGATGGCTTCCTCGAGCGAGCCGCCGGGATTGCCGCGCATGTCGAGGAGGATGCCGGCGACTTTTTCCTCTTTGAGCTTTTTGAGCAGCTTGGCGGTGTCCACGGAAATATAATTATGCGCGTCCGAACCGATAGGCGCGTAAAACGACGGAACGCTGATGACGCCGATACGGTTGGTTCCGCCTAGGTTGTCTGGCATCTCAATGAGTCGCGCCTTGGCCTCGTGATTCTCCAGCTTCACTTCGTCGCGCGTCAGGGTCACCACGTTCGTCGCGGCACGATCAGCCGCCGGGCTAATGGTCAACCGCACCTGCGTGCCTTTGGGGCCGCGTATCATTTCGACAATGTCGGGCAGTTCCATGTCCACGACGTTGACGGGCGGCTGATTGCTTTGCGCAACTTTGATAATGCGGTCCTTGGGTTTGATTTGCCCGTTTTTGTCCGCCGGCCCGCCGTGTATGAGCGAGTCAATGGTGCAATAACCGTAGTCTTCGGATAATTGAGCGCCAATGCCGGCGAGTTGCAAACTCATGTCAATCTTGAAATCCGCCGCGTGCTGCTCGTTGAGATAATCCGAGTGCGGGTCGTAGGCGTGGGTGAGGGCATTCAAATAATACTGCAGGACATAAACCGCAACTCTTCTGCTGTCGGAATTGGTGAGCGTGTGCAGGTTCCAGTTGTAGCGCCGCGCCAGTTGGGTGGTGATGTCCGCGTTGGCGGTTTTTGGCAGCGGCAAAACCGTGCCGCCGTTGGTCGGCGAGAATTCGAGGCCCAGCTTTGCCAGCAAATAGTCGTAACGCAACTGCTGGCGCCACAATTGCTGCGCCTCGGCAAGGTCCTTCGGATACGGCGCGTGGCGTCGGTCGTTCAGAATATGCTCGTCGGTGTTGAAAGTGAACCGGTCCTGTTTGAGCAACCGATTGACATAATCCGTGTGCTGCCTGCTGCGCTCCAGAAACCGCCCGAAAATTTCAAACGCTGGCGTGAGGTCGGCACGCCCGTTGCCGCCGACAGTGAGCTTGTCGAGGTTTGTCCGGTAGTGCGCAAACCCGTCAATGTCGGATTGCAGGAAGTTTTCGCGGCGGGGATCGAGCGTTGCCAGATAGCCGTCAAAAAATTTTTCGGACATGGACTTGTCGAGGACTTGCTGGGAATACTGATATTCTTCCAGATAGCGCGCGGTCCAGTAGGCGATGCGCGCGTCATTGGGCCCGGACTTCAAAGTCCCCGTCGCCGCCGCGGTGGGCGGGGCGGTTTTTGGTGCCGCGCACCCGGCGGCGATTGCCAGGCCAATGGCCACCGCAAACGCGATGGCCGCGAAATATTTCGTTTTCAGGCAACTCATGGTCATTGGCACAACTTCGACCCAATGTAACGCAATTTGTTCGGAAAGAAACCTTTTTGCGTGTCCCGATGTTGATTAAGCTGCAAAAAGATTGCAATTTTGAACCAAATTACGACAATGGGCGTCTGAAAACCAACTTATGAAAAAGACCACACTGATTGTGACATTTGCCTTGGGCGTCGTCGCGCCGCTGTTTGCCGACGGCACGAACGTGTTGACCGACGAAAAATCCCGCGTGAGCTACGCCTTCGGCATCATGACCGGCCACCAATGGAAACAAAATGAACTCGATTTTGATCCCGACCTCTTCGTGCGCGGCATCAAGGATGCGATGTCCGGCGGGCCCACGCTGATCACGACGAACCAGGCGCAACAAACGATTGACGCCTTCAGAAAGGAATTGGCCGCCAAGGATCAGCAAAAAATGATAGAGCTGGCGGCCAAAAACAAGACCGAGGGCGACGCGTTCCTCGCCAAAAACAAGACACAGCCCGGCGTTGTGACCTTGCCGGACGGATTGCAATACAAGGTCATCACCCAGGGTGACGGTGCGATGCCCGGCGACGGCGACGTCGTGTCGGTGAATGTTCGCGGCACATTAATTGATGGCACGGAATGGGACAACACGGCCCAGACCGGCAAGCCCAGGCAATTTACCATCGGCCAGGTTTTTCACGGTTTGAGCGAGGCGCTCAAGCTCATGAAAACCGGCTCCAAGTGGCAGCTGTTCATCCCGACCGGACTCGCGTTCGGAGAGAAGGGCTTGTCGTCCCCCCGCATTCCACCCAATGCCACGTTGATCATCGAAGTTGAACTTCTCTCGGTCCAGCACCCCAGTCCGCAACCGGCCTTCGCGCCACCCGCCGCCAGTCCGCCCCTCACCAGCGACATTATCAAGGTGCCGTCCGCCGAGGAAATGAAGAAGGGCGCGAAAATCGAAACCATCAAGGCCGAGGACGCGCAGAAACTCCAGCGGTCGCAGACCAACGCGGCAAAATAACCGCGCGGTTTTGAACGGCAGCGCCGGGGCATTGTCCAACATTTCCGATGTTGGAAAAATTGAGGATTTGCCCATGAAAAGACTTCTGAAAGCATTGGTTGGTTTTTTTGCCGTGCTGACCTGCGCGGTGGCGATGGTGGCTTTGTTTTATTTTACCGCGTGGGCGCGGGAAACCGCCCCGGCCATCAAGATTGACTCGACGCCCATCGTCCGTGATGCCAGGGCCGTCACCAGCTTCGCGCCCGTCGTCAAAAAGGCCGCGCCGAGCGTCGTCAACATTTTTTCCACGCATATCGTTCATCTCCGGCGCAACCGGGCTTTCGACGACCCGTTCTTCCGCCAGTTTTTCGGCGACCCCTCCGCCCAGGATAACGGCACTCCGCGGGAACGAATACGCCGGATACAAAGCCTCGGTTCTGGTATCATCATTTCCCCCGACGGATTCATTCTGACGGCCAATCACGTCGTGGACGGCATGGATGAAATCAAGGTGGCCATCCCCGACAGCAAGACGGAATACACTGCCAAAATTGTCGGCAACGACCCGGTTACCGACGTGGCGGTTTTGAAGATTGACGGAAAAAACCTGCCAGCCATCACATTCGGCGACAGCGATCAGCTTGAGGTTGGCGATGTCGTGCTCGCCATCGGCAATCCCTTTCGCGTGGGCCGGAGCGTGACGATGGGCATTGTCAGCGCGCTGGGCCGCAAGGTAGATTCAACGTATCGCGGCTACGCCATTCAAAACTTCATTCAAACCGACGCGGCCATCAATCCTGGAAATTCCGGCGGCGCGCTCGTGGATGCCGAGGGCCGGCTCATCGGCATCAACACGAGCATCATCACCGACGAAAGTCTTCATGGCTACGATGTCAGCGGCAACGAGGGCGTCGGCTTCGCCGTTCCAATCAATCTTGCGCGTAGCGTCATGGATCGCCTGATCAGCGGCGGCAAGGTCACGCGCGGTTATCTCGGCATTCACATGCAGGACGCTGATGCCGACCTCGCTCCATTTTTCAACCTCTCCAACCAGAACGGCGCCTTGGTGGATGACGTCTTCCCCGGCACGCCCGCGGACAAGGCAGGCATCAAGCCCGGTGATTTCGTCATCGAATTCAACGGCAAGAAGGTTGACGATGGAAACAGTTTGCAACTGGCGATTTCCGAATGCGCGCCCGGCTCTGAAGCGACTGTGAAACTGATCAGCAACGGCGCGGTCAAATCACTCACCGTCAAACTGGCGGAGTTGCCCGTGCAAGTCAGCGAAAGAAAAAATGACCAGACCGCTCCTGTTTCAACCAAGCCCGACGCGCTGGACGGCGTAACCGTTGCGGATTTGGACCGCGAAGTGCGGCTTGCGCTAAGAACGCCAGCCAGCCTTCAGGGCACCCTTGTTGCGGAAGTGAATCCAAGTTCCAATGCAGCCGAGGCCGGTTTGCTTCGGGGCGACATCATTGTGGAAATCAACCGCCAGCCGGTGCGCGACGCCGATACCGCCGTCAAACTGTGCGAGCAGGCCAAGGGCAAACGCATCCTTGTCCGTGTCTGGCGGCGCGAAGGCGAGATTGACGGGACCCGATGGCTGACCGTTGACAACACCAAGAGGAAATAAGGCTGAAGGCTGAATGCCAAATGCTGAAACCGTTTGTCCGGCGGGTTTATGAGTTTTGGGCTTTAGCCTTCAGCCTTCAGCCTTTAACCTTGCCTGACGATGCCCGTCCAATACAAAGATTATTACGAAACCCTCGGCGTCCCGCGCACTGCGAAGGACGACGAGATTAAAAAGTCATTTCGCAAGCTCGCCCGCGAGTTCCATCCCGACGTCGCCAAGGACAAGAAACGCGCCGAGGAAAAATTCAAGGAAATCAACGAGGCCTACGAAGTCCTCTCCGACCCGGCCAAGCGGAAAAAATACGACGAACTCGGCGCCAACTGGAAGTCCGGCGCGGAGTTCCGTCCGCCGCCCGGACACGAAGGATTTCCCGGCGGCCAAAGTTTTCGTGGAAGAGGGCAGGGGGGCGAGGATTTTGAATTCCAATTTGGCGGCACGGGCTTCAGCGATTTCTTCGAACAGATATTTGGCTCGCGGATGCGCGGCGGCGGCTTCGGCGGGCAGTCCGGCTTTCAGCAGGAGGAGGAATATGCCGAACGCGGACGCGACATCGAGGGCGACATCATGGTTACGCTGGAAGAAGCCATGCGCGGCTCGATTCGTTCCGTCAGCGTCCGCCGTCCGGCGGGCCGTTCCGTCAAGACCGAAACCTGTCAGGTCAAAATTCCGCCCGGAGTCACCGGGGGGCAGAAGTTGCGCGTGGCCGGGCGCGGAGAAGCCGGCAGTGGCGGCGGCGAATCCGGCGACCTTTACCTGCGCGTCCGTCTCGCGAAGCATCCCGACTTCGACGTGGACGGCCACGACTTGATTTACGAGGCGGAACTGGCCCCGTGGGAGGCTGTGCTGGGAACTGAAATTTCCGTTCCAGCCCTCGACGGTCGCGTGCATATCAAGATTCCCGCCGGAACCCAGGGCGGACAGAAGCTCCGCGTGCGCGGGCGCGGCCTGCCCGCCCGTGACAACGGCCGCGGCGACCTCTTTGTCGTCACGAAAATAGTTGTCCCGTCCAAGACTACCGATGCGGAGAAGAAATTGTGGGAACAGCTCAAGCGCGACTCCCGGTTCAATCCGCGCGATTGATTTGGAAAGGGTTTTCACGCGGGTTCGAAATTGGGAGCGCGCGCGGCCCGCGTGCTGGTTTGGCTGGCCCGCCCAAACCGGCGTTCCACACTCCCGCCGGACGGTTCCGGTGGCAAAAATGGGTTGAACGGGATTTCCGGCGGGTTGCCGAAAATCGCGCGCCAGCGGCGTGCGCTCCCCACGGACTTTGTCGCCCACGCGTTCTAACTTCGACATTCGTAACAAATCCACGGTTGAACCGCGTTTTTCATTACCAGACAGCGGAGGCGGATTGGGTGTTTCCATCATTTTTTCGCCGCTGGTCAATAAATCAAATTAGCGTTTGCAATTTCCGTCAAGTCATGCGATTGGTTGTTAAATCTCGGATTGTGCACGCTAGCCAACACACAAACAGGCAAGAATTGCGTCCTGTAAAGACCGGGTTTGAAATCGAAAACAAAAATATGAACACAATCTCGAAATGGGATTCTATGTGCTCAAAAACGAGCACCCGGATCTTCGGCTGGTGCCTGGTGTTCTTCGTCATCCTGTGCGGGATGGCGGAGAATTTGCGGGCGGTGAATCTGGTGCAGGAGTTTTACCTGCCGATGCCGGAGGCGCAGATCAGCCATGCCGATTCAGCCTTGGTCAGTGGCACTTATTCGACGATTTTCTCGACGTATGCCATCGTGGTGACGGGCAATGGCACGGTGATTTATTATGACCAGTGGGAGGATGGTTATGAAACCGACCTTGGCAACCCGACGCAGCCGACGACGCAAATCTGGGGTGACGGCAACGATGCCCACGGCATCCCGCCGGGATTTGCGCACAATCCGGTGGGCCTGCCGGCGGGCACGGTGATCCTGCTGACGAACAATGTGACCTTGCCGCGCAATCCCTCGACGTTTCTGTGGGACGCGGGCGACCATATTGCGGCCAACAAGGCGCTGATTATTTCCCGGGCGTCCTGGCCGACGAGCACCGGGCCGGTATTTGCCGGCATGGCTGGCGTGCTGTCCACGGCGGATTGCGGGACGAATTACATCAGCCCGGTGGGGCAGGACATGACGAACAACCTGTTCAAATACGTCGGGATGTTTGTGATGGCCGCGCAAGGCAACACGGCGGTGACCATTGACCCGAACGGCAACGGGGTGGGCACGACGAACATCGTGTTGAATCAAGGCGAGTCCTATCTCGTGAACGGCGGCATCAAGAAAGGGGGGCGCGTTACGGCCACCAAGCCGGTGCAGGCGGATTTGATGATTGGCCATGTTGGGGCACAATACGCGAACGACTACTTCACCCTCTATCCGGTGACATCGTGGGCCAATGCTTACTACACGCCGGTCAGCACGGCCGCCAGCGGCAACCCGGCTTACGTTTACGTGTTCAACCCCAAGACCAATGCCATCACCGTCAATTACCAGACGCTCTCCGGGGCCGGTAGTTTTTCGGTGCCGGGGACTAACGGCGTTTATCAATTTCAAATGCCAGTGGCTTCCGGCGCCAGCTTCATCAATACGAACGGATACAACTTTTTCGCCATTTGCACCGTCGGGGCGAATCCCGCGTCGGATACCGCCTACAACTGGGGTTTCACTTTGGTGCCGAAGGCCGCGTTGACGACCGAGGCGCATGTCGGGTGGGCGCCGGGCAGCGCGAACGGCACGGTGGATGGAAGCCCGGTCTGGGTCACGACACTCGCCAACACGCGGATTTATGTGGCTTACCGGACTGGTGCTGGCTTGTTGACCGATCCATCGGGCAACCATTATGACACCAATTTCACCATGGTCGCGCTACAGTCTCAAAAAATCTATGATCCGACCAAGGATCAGAGCGCCATGAGGATTTGGACGGTGGACGGCACGTTGCTGTCGGCCGCTTGGGGTGAAGACCCGGATGTGGCCGGACCGGGAAATCCCTACCTTGACTGTGGCACGACGGTGCTGCCGTTTCCGACGCCGGTGCTGACCAAATCCGCCGTCATCGTCACGGATGCGGCGCCGGCTGGATTGAGCGTTGGGGACACACTCCAATACACGGTGAACGTGGCCAACAAGACACTGCTGCCGCTCGGCGCCACCGTGGTCCTGGATGCGATGGGAACCAATCTTGTATATTTGACCAACTCGACCACGTTCAACGGCACTGCGATTGCCGATAACGGGACAAACTTTTTACTGGCTGCGCCGGGCTATACGATTCCGCTGATTTTGAGCGGGGGATCGGATGTGTTCACTTATTTGTGCAAGGTTGTCGGCAGCGGCGTCATCAGCAACACCGTCAGTGTCGCGACGAATACTTATGTGACGTCAATCTTGGCGGCGCCGCCGTCCGGTGGCGCGTCGGTCACCTTGAATTTCACCAGCTCCAGCGGTGTTCCCGTCAGTTTGTATGCCGTCGGCGCGAATGTGTTTGTCACCATGACCAATGCCGCCGGCAACACATCGGCTAACACGGTTCAAACAATCACCGTGACTGTGCAGGACGTGACCCATGGCGACTTGGAGAACATCGTGCTCACGGAAACCGGCATTAACACCGGGGTGTTCCGCAACCTTGTGGGCCTGCCAACTTCGTCCTCGACCGGGCTGGGGCAACAGGACGGCACCTTGAACGTCACGCCGGGCGACACCTTGAGCGTCAGCTACACCGACCCGAATTTTGGCGATAGCGCCACCGCCACGGCGGCCATCCAGATTCCGACGCTCACGAAGCAGCTTTACTTGAGCGTCAATGGCTCGACCAGCGGGACGCAGGCGCTGAACCGCATTGATCCGGTTGCCTATTTGCACGGCCCGACGCAAACCAGTGTGGGCCTGGTCAACACCAACGGCACCGGCACGGTGACGGTGGATGCCACGACCTCCGGCAACACCGGCGGGAGCCAGGCCGCGAGTTTGACGAATTCGCACACCACCGGCACGGGTCAGAACCGGCTCATGGTTGTGGGCGTAGGCTTTGCCGATGTCAACAACGCCACCACCAGTGGAGCGGTGACCAATATCGTTTGTGGAACAACCTCATTAACCAGATTGAAACAAGCATGGGACTCTGCCACTCGGGAACAGACCGAAATTTGGTATCTGCTCAACCCGCCCGCCGGCACGGCGAACGTGGTTGTTTACATGACGAACAACACCCAGCAGATTTTCGTCGGCGTCACGACGTTTTTCAACGTCAACCAGACCACGCCGTTTGGCCCCGCCACTACAAACTCCTATGGCAGTAACACCTATCTGGCTTGCACCAACATTGTTGCTTCGGCCGCGAATGAACTGGTTTATCAGATGGTCGGTTGGGATGGAAATGGCAGCAGTTACACTATTGCTCCGGGCACAGGACAGACGGCATTGTGGAATTTCAGTCCTTCCACCGCTCCGATAATTTGTGGTGCGAGCACCAAGCCTGGCAGCACCAGTTCTACAAACTATTGGACCATCAGCAGCGCCCGTCGGTATTCCTGCATCGCGATGTCCATTAAACCCGCTGTCAGCATCAGCGGCGGCACCAATGTCACCACGTTCACGCAAACGCCGGTGTTCAGTTCGGCGTTCACCATGCCGTCGAACAATCTCGTTACCATCACCAATTACATTACCGTCACGAACGGCGTGATGCCGGCCAGTCCGGCCGTGACGGCGACGTTGCAGTATAATGGAACCAATTTCCTGACCCTCGCCAGTCCCACTTATTCTTCAACGAGTAACAATCTGGTCTGGAGCGGCACGTTGAGCAGCAACGTCACCATTCCCGCCGGCCAGGCCATCAGTTGTGTCATCTCCAACGGCCAGGCGGGCACGGCGTTTTATGTCAATTACGACAGCACCAACGCGCCGTCTAAAATCACGCTGCCGGCGTCCACCGTCATCGCCATCAACTCACTCGGCGTTTATAACGCGCCGTATCCGAATGGCAACCTGGTGACCACGCCGGTCGCCGGCTCGACGCTTTATGTCCGCGCCAACGTCAGCGATCCGTTCGGCGCTTACGACATTACCAGCCTGGGTTTGGTCATTACTGCGCCAAGTTCCAGCGCCAACGTCACCACCAATTTGAACAACGCCTTCGTGGTGGCCACCAACAGTTCCTCCAAGACTTATGAATATGTCTGGCAAACCGGTGCGATCACCGGCGGCTACAACGTCACGGCCACTGCGAACGAAGGCACGGAGGGCGTCACCAACACCGCGGCCACCAGCCTCTCGCTCATTTTCCTCGACCTCGGCACGCCCAGCACGACCGTGTTCACCAGCGGCAACAACGGCCCGGTGACGAACAGCTATTTGGCTGGTTCAACTGTGTATGTCCGCGTGACAGACCTGAACCGCAACACCAATTCCGCGACAGTTGACACCATCACCGCCACCGTCACCAGCAGCGCCGGCGACTCGGAAGTACTCACGCTCACCGAGACCAGCACCAACTCCGGCATTTTCACCGCCAGCCTCGTCACCAGCACCAATTCGGGCGCTGGCGCCAACAATGGCGTTCTGTATGCGCCCGTCGGCTCGGTGCTGACTGCCAGTTACTCTGATCCGACCGACCCGACAGACAACACCAGCGCCACCGCCACGATTTCGCCGCCGCCCGGCGTGCCCGGCATTGTGATGAACAAGACCATCGTGACGCCGTCCGGCGGACAGGTTCTTGTGGGCAACTCGGTGACGTATAATTTGCAGGCGGTCAACGTTGGCAGCACGACCTTGGCCAGTCTCTCCATCACGGATAATTTCCCGGCCGGCAGTTTGAGCTACGTCTCCGCGAGCCTGACGCCGAGCACCGTAAGCTCGGGGGTTTTGACCTGGGCGAACCTCGGCACGATGACGCCGGGGCAAAGCACCAACCTCACCGTGACCTTCACGGCGCTGGCCGCCGGTTCCGCCACCAACTTTGCCACCGCCAACGGCGGCACGGCCACAAACACCTCCAGCTTTGTGCTGGCCATCAACTCGCCGGGTTTGACCGTAACGAAGATTCTGCTGCCGCCGACGAACCAGCCGGTGGCCGTGGGCAGCAACGTCGTTTTCCGCATAACCGTCACCAACTCCGGCAACACGGTCATCTCCACGCTGCCGCTGCAGGACACGTTCAGCGGCGCGTATTATCAATTTGTCTCGGCCACCATCGCGCCGAACGGATCCGGCTACGGCTCGTTGCTTTGGACGAACCTTGTCGGCACCAACGGGCTGGCCGTGAACGCCGTCATCACCAATGACGTCACGATGAAGGTGGTTGGGCAGGGCAGTCCCGCGAACAACACTGCCACGGTTAATTACGCCGTGGACATTTGGGGCAACGCGGTTCCGGCCTCGTCGAGCGCGATTGGCGTCACCACCGCCGCCGCGTCCATCAACGGCCACGTTTACCACGACATCAACCAGAGCGGCGCCTATACCAACGGCGACGCCGGTTTGGCCGGCGTCTCGTTGCAGTTGTTCACGGCCACCAATGGCAGTCCGGCGGTGCTCGTCCAGGCAACTACCACGGACAACAATGGTTATTACGAACTGCTCAACCTCACGACTGGCGCTTATATCGTCGTCGAGGCGGATTTGCCTGGCTATGCGAGCAGCGCGCCGGCGAACAACCGCCTTTTGGTCAACGTCACGAACCTGACCGCGTTCACCAACGAGAATTTCTTTGACTACATCCCGGCGGTGACGAATTACTCCACCTTCTCCGGCACGGTCTATTACGACCGCAACGGCAATGGCACCAATGATGCCGGCGAAACGGGCCTGGCCAATTTCACGATCAACCTCGTGCAGGACGTGAATTCCAATGGTGTTGCCGATGTCGGCGAGCAGGTGGTTGCCAGTGCCGCCACCGACGCGAACGGAAATTATTCCTTCTTCGGTGTCACCCCCGGCCGTTATGTCATTCAGGAAACCGTTCTTTATAGTTATTATGCCACCGGCAATTCCCGCTCGACCAATGCCACCCAGATTGCCCTTGTCGCCACGAATGGCGTCGTTTCGACCAAAAATAATTTCTTCGACTGGCTGTTGCCCGTTGCCGGCAATGATACCAATTCGGTTCTGGAAAACAGCAGCCTCTCGGTGGCCGCGCCCGGCGTGCTGGCCAATGACTATGATCCGAATGCGTCCAATGCGTTGAGTGTGATAAGCTACACGCAGCCGGCGCATGGCACGGTGACGGTGACCAACAACGGTGGCTATGCCTACACGCCTGCAGCCAACTATTTTGGCCCGGATAGCTTTACTTACACGGTTACGAACTCCGTTGGCGGCGCCGCCACCGTGACGGTGAGCCTCACGGTCATCCCCGTCAACCAGCCGCCCAGCTTCACCCCCGGGCCGAATGTAACCAACTTGATGAACTCCGGTGCGCAGACTGTCGGAAACTGGGCGACAAGCATCAGCCCCGGCCCGGCCAATGAATCCAGTCAGACGGTCACCTTCCAGGTTTTCAATAACAACAACAACCTGTTTGCGGTGCAGCCGGCGATTGACAGCAGCGGCAATCTGACCTACACGCCCGCGGCCAACACCAGTGGCATTGCGACGGTGACAGTTTATTTGCAGGACAGCGGCGGCACGGCCAACGGCGGCATCAACACCAGCGCCACATACACCTTCACGATCATGGTGGCGGCTTACAGCATCGGCAATAACGTGTTTTTCGACTGGAACAACAATGGCAGCCGGGACGTGGGCGACGATGGTATCAACGGGGTGCAGATGCTATTGTTCACCAACAACGCGGGTGGCCCGTCCGGCAGCGTGTTGCAGTCCACAGTCACCGATATCTACGGCGATTACCGTTTTGATAACCTCCCGGCTGGCACCTATGTCGTGGTGGTGGACCAGGTAAATTCATCGAACCTGGTCGGCTTTGTGAGCAGCGCCAGTTACGACACAAATTCATTGGGCGACCAGTTCAAGGACCACGGCAAGGACGCGCTGGTGACGGTCGCGGGCGGCGTCACCAACGGCATTGCCTGCATACCCGTCACGGTGGGGCCTGGCCTCCAGCCCTTGGAGGAAATCACTGGCAATGCGCCCGGCGCCGGCCGGAATGGCCCTTGCGGCGACGCTTACGACAATCTGATGATAACTTTCAGTTTTACGCCCGCCACCTACAGCATCGGCAACCGCGTTTTTGACGACAGCTATGGCTGGAGCGGAGGCACGCCCAACGATGGCATTCAAGAGGGTTCAGAGCCGGGGATTGCCGGGATTATCGTGCAGTTGAAAACCAATGGCGTGGTGGTGGCGACCAACACCACGGATGCCAGCGGCTATTACCGCTTCGACAATCTGCCGGCCGGGACTTACAATGTATATCTGCCTCCATCCAACTTCTCCCTGTCCGGCGCGGCTTCCGGCATGAATTGCAGCTCGGCAGCGGTGTCGGGAGACAAGGGCAACAAAGGCGTGTATGACGCGGGCTGTTCGACGAACGGCATCAGCACCGGCCTCATAACGGTCGGAGCCGGTTTGCAGCCTACCAACGAAACGGATATCGCCGCCGGTGCCGGCGCGCATGGAACGCTTGGCGATGCTTACGATAATCTGACCATTGACATCGGACTGGTGAATCCGAACAGCAACCCGTGCAGCATCGGGTCGCTGGTCTGGCATGATGCCAACAACAACGGCCGATGGGACACCGGCGAAAGCGGCGTCGCCGGGGTGACCGTCGAGATATGGAGTTCCGATGCGTCCGGCAACCTGCTGGCGAATGTGGCGACGACCAACACTGCCAGTGACGGCACTTACATCGTGGACGGTTTGAATCCGGGCTTATATCGCGTCAGGATTCCGGCCGCCAATTTCAGTTCCGGCCATGCGCTGGAGACGACCAATTCTCCCAGCACTTTCGCGGTCACCAGCGAAACGCACTATGATAATCTGAACAACGGTTCGCTATCCGGTTCGGATGTGCTTAGCCCCGTTATCCTGCTAATCCGTGGCGGCGAAGCCGTGGACGGCTCCGGCCCCACCGATGAATTCGGTCCGGGTGCCTCGCTCGACAATAATTCAATAGGCGGCGATGCCAACGGCTACATGAAGGCCGATTTCGGCTTCTATTCGCCAACCGCTGACCAGACAGGTTTGTGCAGCATCGGTTCGCTGGTCTGGTATGATGCCAATGACAATGGTGTTTGGGACAGTGCTGAAACCGGCGTTGCCGGAGTGACACTCGAACTGTATCAAACCAACGCTTCTGGTCTGGTCTTCTGGACATCAACCACCAGTGCGTCAGACGGAACTTATTTCTTCCACGACCTGCCCTCCGGCAGCAACTGGCTGGTGCGCATCCCGGCGTTGAACTTCACCGGGAGCGGCGCGTTGAAGCCCTATCCCAGGATCAGTGGAACGCCGGTGAATGCTGACAACCAGACTGACAACGACAACAATGGCATACAGCCGGGCGGATTGGGCGCAGAAGTCTGTAGCCCGGTCATCAATCTTACTGCGGGTGCTGAACCGACATCGGTTGAAACCGGGCCGGGTTACGCCCAGGACAATGCGGGCAGCTACGTGGATGCCAATGGCGACATGACGGTGGATTTCGGCTTTGCCCGGCCCGGCGATTACAGCATTGGCAACCGGGTCTTCCTTGACAACGGGCAGGGCGGCGGCGTGGAGAATGACGGTATTCAAAATGGCACCGAGCCGGGCATTTCCAACGTGGTGGTGAAACTGTTTGCGGCGGACGGTTCGGGCCATCCGACCGGCGTTGCGCTCGCGTCAACCTTGACGGACGTGAACGGTTATTACCGCTTTGATTATCTGATCAACGGAACCTATGTCATGGTGGTGGACGAGGCCAACTCCACCAATCTGTTTAGCTACGTGAGCAGCACCGGTGCCAGCACGAACACAACCATTGCGGGCGACCTTCATGATCACGGCCTGAATACGCTGGTAACGGTGGACACGGTGACCAATGGCATTGCCAGTGTGACGGTGACAGTAGGCACAGGGTTGCAGCCGACGAATGAAATCACCGGCGGCGGGGCCGGAGCCAACGGGCCGACCGGCGACGCCAACGACAATTTGACCTTCGATTTTGGCTTCACGCCCACTTACAGTATTGGCAACAAGGTTTATAAGGACCCGGATGACGACGGCACGCCTGACGAGGATTCCCCTGATGAACCGGGATGGCCGGGTGTGGTTCTGTATGTGTTTGCGGCGGATGGTTCCGGCAACATCACCAACTCCAACTTCATTGCGACAACGACAACCGACGCTAATGGCTACTATCGGTTCGACGGCTTGGTAGCCGGCACTTACGTCGTGGTGGTGGACCAGGCGAATTCATCTTCCTTGAGCCTCGCGCATCTTGACGACCCCAACTACCCCACCGCCGGCGACTATTACAACAAAGGCATTGGATTTGTGACTGTGGGAAGTATTGTCAATGGCGCTGTGAGCGCGCCAGTGACCGTCGGCTACGGCATGCAACCCACGGGAGAAGCCCTCGCCCCAGGTCAGGGCGGCAACGGCCCTCTTGGCGACGCCTATGACAACCTGACAGTTGATATTGGCTTCTATCCGCTTTTCAGCATCGGCAACTGCGTCTTCCTCGATGCCAACGACAACGGCCGTCAGGACAGCGGCGAACTGGGGATCTCCAATGTGCTGGTGGATTTGTTTTATGCGGACAGCAATGGTAATCCGACCGGCGCGATATTGGCGACGACGAACACCGATACGAGCGGCTATTACCGCTTCGATTCTCTGCTGGTCGGCGAATACGTCGTCATTGTGGACAAGGCAAATTCCACGAACCTGCTCGGCCTTGTGAGCAGCACCGGCGCCAGCACAGACACATCAAGCACGGGCGACCGTTATGATCATGGTTTGGACACGCCGCTGGGCGGCGGGTCGGTTGTGCCGGGTGGCATCGTCAGCACGCCGGTGGTCATGGGGCACGGAGTCCTGTGGCCAACGGGCGAAGCCACCGAAGGCACCGGCGCCGGCGCGCATGGGCCAAACGGCGATATTGCTGACTATCTGATAATGGATTTCGGGTTCACGCCCGCCGCCAGTGTCGCCGGCAAAGTGCTGGAAGACATGAACGGCAACGGCATCGTTGACATCGGCGACACCATAGGTGTCAGTGACGTGACCATCGTGCTGCAAACTCCCAGCGGCGTGCCGCTGGCAACCAATGTGACGGACAGCTCCGGCGCTTATGCGTTCGCCAACCTTGCCCCCAGCAGTTATGTGGTTGCGCAAACTGTTCCTGCGGGCTGGACAAGCACAGCCGGCATTCAAATCCCGGTGACGCTCGCCAGCGGCCAGAATTCGACCAACAACAACTTCCTCGATACGCGGCCTGCCAGCATCGCGGGCAGCGTGCTGATGGACATGAATGGCAACGGCATTGTTGACACTGAAGACACCAATGGTATCACCGGCATAACTATCGTGCTGCAAAATACCAACGGCGTGTCGCTGGCAACCAATGTGACGGACAGCGCCGGGACGTATGCGTTCACCTACCTTGCCCCCGGCACCTATGTGGTGGTGCAGACCGATTTGCTGGGAGGTTCCACCATAGTCAGTTCCATCGCCGTTTCCGTCGTGAGCGGCCAACACTCGGCGGGCAATAATTTCCTCGACACGCAGCCCGCCAGCATCGCGGGCAGCGTGCTGTGGGATTTGAACGGCAATGGCATGGTTGACACTGAAGACACCATTGGCGTTCCCGGCGTGACCGTTATGCTTCAAGCCACCAACGGCATGCCGCTGGCGACCAACATGACCGATAGCGCCGGGGCGTATCTGTTCGGCAATCTCGCTCCCGGCAGCTATGTGATTGTGCATGACAGTCTGCCCGGGTGGATGAGCACCGGCAGCGCCAGTGGCGCCAGCAGCAATCAAATTCCCGTGACGATTGTCAGCGCCCAGCATTCGACTGGTGCCAACTTTCTGGACATCAAGCTTGGAAGCATCAGCGGCAGCGTGCTGGTGGACAGGAATGGCAACTGTGTTTTGGATGCCGAAGACACCGTCGGCATCAGTGGAGTGACGGTCGTTCTGGTTACCACCGGCGACGTGCCGGTGGAGACGACCAACACGGATGCCAACGGCTATTACCTTTTCAACAACGTGCCGCCGGGTGACTACGTGGTTGTGGAAACCGACCTGCTGGGCTGGGCCAGCACGGCGCCCATCAATAACCGGATTCCGCTGACCTTGGCTGCCAACGCGGATTCAACCGGTAATGACTTCCTCGACGCGCCCGGTTCCCCCGTGGCCAACCCGGCGTATTACTATCGCGCCAAGGACACATCTCTGAAGATCAGTGTGACGAACTTGATTGCGCAATACGCCAGTCAGTCGCTGGGCGATCCATTGGGTCTGGTTGCGGTGCAGGGTGCGCTGCTGACGAATAACGTCATCATCGCCACAACTACGAACGGGTCGCCGGTTTATTTCGCCAATCCGTATAAGGGGAGCGCCTACATCGTGCTGGCGCCGACCAACAACCTGAACGAGACGCTGCCGTATGTGGTGAACGACACGACTTACCCGGCGTTGACGGCGACCAATCAGATCATCATCATCGTGACCAACGCGATAAGCCAATTGTCGGGGAGCATTTCAACCTCCGGCAGCGCGGTAACAACGACTTGGGCGGGCATTCCTGGCAGCACCAATGACGTGCAGCGCAATACCAATCTGCTTACCGGCGCCGGCTGGGTGGCCATTTGGACGACGAATGCGCCGCCGGCGGGCGTGTTCAAATACACCGACGATTTCAGCGATCTGGGTTTCACGCCGGACTCGGCCTATTACCGGCTGCGGCAACACTGATTGAACCTTGAACTCAATCTCATGACTTTTATGAAATCAAAAATTCTGGTTGTTTTGGCCGTAACCGGGTTGTTGGCGGTGGCCAATGCGCCTGCGGGCCTCGTCACAGTGAATTCAAGCCTGTTAAATGGTGGCACCCCCATACCGGTGCCGGATGGCAATCCGGTGGGGATCCAGAGCACGCTGAACACCGGCGTCTTGGACGATAGTGGTATTTTGGGTGGTGACGTAACCTTCGTGAGCATGACGTTGAACATTTCGGACGGGAACAACGGGGATTTGAAGGCCTATTTGAGTTATGGCGGACAAATTGTGACGCTGCTCAATCGTCCGGGGGTGACGGACGTTAATCCGGTGGGCTACACCGACACGGGATTAAACGTGATCTTGAGCGATGGCAATTCCTACAAAAACATCAACACCACGCCCAACCCGACGACAGGCGGCACTTACAATCCTGCGTCGGGTTCGACCGCGTTTGC
>JBEKRA010000003.1:0-20598 GCA_049519195.1 Verrucomicrobiota bacterium | reverse complement strand
GCCCCACCATGTGTTGCTGCCAAAAGCTTGACCATTTGCGCTGTAAAAAAAGCGGGGAAACGACCGTTGCCGTTTCCCCGCCAACCAAACAAACCAAGGCCAAATTATGTTGGGGACTCGTGGAACTCGTCCCTCCGATTTATTCAGCCGCGCGCGATTTCGTTCAGCACTTTTCCGTCCGGCGCGACGAGCCGGATGTGCAGCGGCATCTGGCCGACGGCGTGCGTCGAGCAGCTTAAGCACGGGTCGTAGCAGCGGATGGCGGCTTCGACGCGATTGAGCATGCCTTCCTTCAACTCATTTCCCTTCACATATTTTTTCGCGACGGACAGGACGGCGCGGTTCATCGCCAGGTTGTTGTGCCCGGTGGCGACAATCAGGTTGACCTTCTCAATACGCCCATTTCCGTCCACCCAGTAGTGATGGAACAGCGTGCCGCGCGGCGCTTCGATCACCCCGACGCCCTGCGCATTGGCCGGCCTCGCAGTGACCATGATGTCCGTGCTGCAAATGTCCGGGTCATCGAGCAACTGCTGGATGCGTTCAAGCGCGTAGAGGAGTTCAATCAGCCGCGCCCAGTGGTAGTAAAACGAACTGCGGCGGACGCCGTGCCGGCCGCTCTTCCATTCGCGCAACGCGGCGTCGGCCTGCGGCGTGGAAATTTTGTCCGCGAGGTTCAACCGGGCCAGCGGGCCGACGCGATAAATTCCGGCCGGATAACCCAGCCGCTTGATGAACGGGAATTTGAGATAAGACCACGGCTCGGTGGCCTCGGCGATGACGTCCAGATACTTGGCCGGCGGGACCTGGTCCTCGACAATTTTGCCATTCGCGTCGGAAAACCGCAGGTTGCCGTCGTAATGCTCCAGCGCGCCATCGGGCTGGACGAGGCCCATGTAATTCGAGTCGAAGCTGGCAAACGTTTCCACTTCGTCGTGATGCGCCTCCTGATATTTTTTGATCAGGTCGAGCGCGAACTTTGCGTGCTCGAACGCCTCGGGCAGGCCCTTGCGCATTTCATCGCGCTCGGCGACGGTGAGCGCCTTGTTGACGCCGCCGGGCACGGGAAAGTCCGGATGGATTTTGCGTCCGCCGACGTGCTTGATGATTTCCTGCCCATACTTGCGCAGCCGCACGCCCTTGACGGCGATGCCGGGATGCTGCTGGATGAGGCCGACGACGTTGCGGATGGCGGGATCGGCATCGTAACCGAGCAGCAGGTCGGGCGCGCTCAAGTGGAAGAAACTCAACGCATGGGATTGAGCGAGCTGGCCCATGTGCAGCAACTCGCGCAGCAGTTTTGCCGGCCGCGGAATTGCCGCGCCCAGCACGGCATCGCACGCCTTCGCGCTGGCCAGCAGATGGCTCACGGGGCAAATCCCGCAGATGCGCGCGGTGATTTGCGGCATCTCGGCAAAGAAACGGCCCTCGCAGAATTTCTCGAATCCCCTGAACTCGACCACGTGGAACTGTGTGTCCGTCACGTTGCCCGCGTCGTCAAGCTGGATCGTGATCTTGGCGTGACCCTCGATGCGGGTGACGGGGTTGATCGTAATGGTCCTGGTGTTGGTTTCAGTCATAACACAAATTCTTCTCGGTCCATTTCGGCATGCGGCCCGCGAGCAGTTCGGTGAGCACATACCAGATGGTGTCGGCATCGGGCGGACAGCCGGGGATGTGGGCGTCCACCTTCACGAACTCCTGGATGGGACGCACCTTATTCAAGAGCTTGGGCACGGGTGGAGGGCCGGGGATGTCGCCGACCTGGGTGCTCTCGGTTTCAACAAAGCCGCGCGTCACGACGTCTTCGAGTTTGAATTGATTGCGCAGGGCGGGGATGTTCCCCGTGATGGCGCAATCGCCGAGCGCGATGAGCACCTTGCAGCGCGCCCGCAACGTCCGCAGCACATGCTCGTTCTCTTCGTTGCACACGGCACCCTCGACGATGCCCACGTCCACATTGGGAATCTCCTTCACGTCGGTAATCGGACTGGCGGTGATGTCCACCAGTTTGACGAGTTCCACCAGCCGCTCGTCTAAATCTAAAAACGACATATGGCAGCCGGAACAACCGCCCAGCCACACCGTCGCCACCTTGACTTTTGGTTTGTCGCTCATAATCGCCCTCATTTCAAAACCGCTTCCAGAATTTCCCGGTCCTGGCGCGCCTCGCCGCGCGGCGGCAACACCGCCTGCAGCGGCAGTTCGCGCCCCTCAAAATTGGTGAGGGTGCCCTTTTTCTCGCACCAGATGGCAACCGGCAGCACGACCTTCGCGAGGCCGGTCAGCCGCGACTGGTAGGCCGCCTGCACCACGACGCAATCAATTTCCTCCAGCAGCGACCGCATGTATTTCTCGTCCAGCAACCGCGCGCCGCCGTCCGGCTCGTCGCTGGCAACTATATGCAGGAATTTCAGCGGTTTTGCATCGAGCCATGGGCCGACTTCTTCAACCGGTTCGACGCCACCCGCAGCCAGCGTCAGGCTGTTGGGGCTGGTTGGCAGCGCGATCAACGCGGGCGCGGGGCCGGCCGTTTTCGCCTCAAAAATTTTGACAAGCCGTTCGAGCACGACCACGCCGATGGGCGTCATGGCCTCCGGGCCGTAAACCAGCACGGGCCGCTTCGCATCCCGCAGCACGTCCGCCACGCGGCCCCAAAATTTGCGTTCCAGACTGACGACGTTGGCGCAGATGGTGGCATACTGATCGAGGTCGCTCTTGCGGGTGTGGAAGATCAGGAGTTTCGCGCCGCGCAAACGCACCGTAGTGCGGATTTTGGCCGCGACCACGCCCTGCGCGCGGCTGGGTTGCGCTCCGAGCACGATGATGGCGTCGGCGTCGTGCAGCTTTGCCATACCGTCGGGGCTGCGGTCGCCGTTGGCGCACAGGGCCGCTTCGTTTTGGGCGACGAACATCCCGATGCGCTCGAATTTCTTCAATGCGGCAACAGTTTCGTTGTTGAGGCGCGGCGAGATGAGCACGGCTTTCTGGGCGGGCTTGGCTTTTTTGGCGGCCTGCCGCACGACCTCAAGGGCTTCATCCCAAGCAGCCGGCTCCAGTTTTCCGTGACGGCGGACCATCGGTTGCAGGATGCGCCGGCGCGGCTCGGCCCAAGTTTCGTAACGGCCGCGCACGCACAGGTGTCCCTGACTGACCGGCGAATCGAAATCGCCGAAGACCTCGACGATGCGGTCTTCCTTCGTATAAACCAGCAGCCCGCAACCGACGGGGCATTCGGTGCATGTGGTGCGGACGGTCTGGCAGGTGTTGAGCTTGCCACGGAACGCGGCCGCCTTGTCGAACAACGCCCCCGTGGGACACGCCGCGACGCACGCGCCGCAGCTGGTGCAGGAATCCGATGTGCCGAACGTCGCGCCGAGATCCACGACGACGCGGTTGTTCGCGCCGCGATTGGAAATATCGAGCGTGTGGGTGCCTTCCATTTCCTCGCAGGTGCGCACGCAACGGGTGCACAGGATGCAGCGGTTGTGGTCGAGGGCGAGGTATTTGCCCGACACGTCCACCGGCCACGCGGGATAAAGGTAGGGGATGCTGATGGCGTCAATGCCATGGCGGTAACCCTGAAGCTGGAGTTCGCAATCGCCCTTGTTCATCACGCAGAACGGGCAGATGTGGTTGCGCTCGCTGAACAACAGTTCCAGCGTGCTGCGGCGCAGTTTCCGGATCGATTCGCTGTTGGTGACAATCTGTTTGCCGTCCATGGCCGGGGTCGAGCACGCCGGCACCACCTTGGGGCTGCCGACAATCTCGACGATGCACATGCGGCATCCGCCCCACGACGACAGATGTTTCAGGTAACAGAGCGTGGGGATGCTGACGCCGTTGGCCTGCGCGATTTGGAGGATCGTCTGCCCTTCCTGGCCTTCGCAGCGGCGGCCATCAATCGTCAACGTGATTTTTTTCGGTGCAATCATTTTTCCATCACAGGTTTTTTTGTGGCCTAGGTTGAGGACGTCGCCAAAGCCGCCGGCGCCACCGACCGGGCATGCACGCCGTCGGAGGTCTTGAGCACCGCGTCGAATTTGCAGACGTCAAAGCAAGCGCCGCAATGAATGCAGGCGTCTTCCACGATGTAATATTTTTTCTGCCCGTCCCGTTTAAAGATGGTGTGGACCGGACAACCGCGCGCACACAGCGAACAGCCGACACAGTTTTCCTCGTTGATGCGAAACTCCAGCAACTCGCGGCAAACGCGGGCGGGACAACGTTTCTCGACAACGTGCGCCAGGTATTCATCGCGGAAATAGCGCAACGTGGTGAGCACCGGATTCGGCGCCGTCTGGCCCAGCCCGCACAGGCTGGCATCGCGGACGACCGTCGCCAGCGACTCGAGCTTTTCGATGTCCGCCAGTTCGGCTTCGCCGGCGCAAATCCGGTCCAGAATGTTGAGCATCTGGCGCGTGCCAACGCGGCAGGGCGGGCATTTCCCGCACGACTCGTCGCAGCAGAATTCCATGAAAAACCGCGCCACGTCCACCATGCACGAGTCCTCATCCATCACCACCAAGCCGCCCGAGCCCATGATGGAGCCGAGCTTCTGCAGCGCCTCGTAGTCCACGCGTTCGTCCAGATGTTGTTCGGGGATGACCCCGCCGGACGGCCCGCCAGTTTGCACGGCCTTGAATTTCTTGTCCTTGGGAATGCCGCCGCCGATGCCGAAGATGATTTCGCGCAGCGTGGTGCCGTAAGGGACTTCGGCGAGGCCCGTGTTGCGGATTTTGCCCGCGAGCGCGAAGACCTTGGTGCCTTTCGTCTTCTCGGTGCCGAACGAGGCATACCATTTCGCGCCCTTCAAAATGATCGGCTTGATGGTGGCCCACGTCTCGACGTTGTTGATATTGGTCGGCTTGCCCCACAGACCGCGTTGCGCGGGGAACGGCGGACGCGGCATCGGCTGGCCGCGCCGGCCTTCAATGCTGCGCATCAGCGCGGTTTCCTCGCCGCACACAAACGCGCCCGCGCCGATGCGAATCTCAATGTCAAAATCGTATCCGGTGTCGAACAGGTTTTTGCCGAGCAACCCATGCTTGTAAGCCTGGGTGATGGCGACGTTCAGGCGTTTGATGGCCAGTGGATACTCGGCGCGGATGTAGATGAACCCGCGGTTGGCACCCATCGCGTAAGCCCCGATGGCCATGCCTTCAAGCACGCGGTGCGGGTCGCCTTCCAGCACGGCGCGGTTCATGAACGCGCCCGGGTCGCCTTCGTCGGCGTTGCAAATCACGTATTTCGATGTGGCGGACGCCTTCGCCATCAACTCCCACTTCACGCCGGTGGGGAACCCCGCGCCGCCGCGCCCGCGGAGGCCGCTGGCTTTGATTTCGGCGATGACCTGTTCGGGCTTCATCGAGGTCAACACCTTGCCCAGCGCCGCATAACCGTCGCGGGCGATGTATTCCTCGATGTTTTCCGCGTCAATCAAGCCACAATTCTCAAGAACAATTTTCTCCTGTTTGGCGAAGAAGGCGAAATCGCGCTGGGTCGTGACGACATTGGCGGTGATGTCGTCCTTCGGCAGCAGCTTCGTGTAGGGACGGCCCTTGATGAAGTGCTCTTCGACGAGCTTGGGCACGTCCAACGCCGTGACCCGCTGATAAAACGTCCCTTCCGGGTGGACCAGCATCACCGGGCCGAGGTCGCACGGTCCCATGCAGCCCGTCTCGACGATTTTAATTTCCCCGTCGAGGCCGCGCTTCTTCAGCTCGGCGGCCAGAACGTCCTTCAGCGCGTGGCCGCCGGAACTGATGCAGCCGGCGCCGGCGCAAACCAATATGTGGGCGCGAATCATTGTTAATCACTCCGGTTTCTTTTCCTTGCCGACGGCGAGGTTGTCCACCTTTCTGCCCTTTTCGAGGTGCTCGGCGACAATCTGTTTTGCCTTCTCGGCGTCGAGCCGCGCGTAGGTGGTTTTCTCCCCACCGGCTTCTTCGACGCGAATGACCGGCTCGACGTCCTCCAGGCCGACCTCGCCGGTCACGCGCACTTCGACGTCTTCCAGCCCGCGTTTCTCGATCTCGTCGAGCATGGTCTTCATCACCTCACGCGCGCCAGCGGCGATGCCGCTGGTGCCCATGCTGACGACGACGCGGTATTTCTTGCTGCCTTCACGCAAGGCAACCTGCCGCTGTGCTTTCTCTTTTAACTTTTTGAGTTCTTCCAGGTTCATAATTTGTTTTCTCCTCGCCGTCCCAAAACAGATTGGGACGGCCTGCCACTTTTTTTTCTGCCGGTTCTTTGGAGCTGAAATGGAATTGCTCCTTGTCGCTCAAATAATGGAGTTGCACGTCCACCGCCGGATTAGCGGCGCACAAAGTCAGGATCGTCGCATTCAGGTCGCCCAACGGTGGACGGTCCACGTGCGACAACTTCATCGAAACCGCGATGGTCGCGCCGGCGCCCACTTTGGAATGGACATGGAATTCCCCATCGCACATCTCCGCTGTCTGGCGCAGCAGGGCCAGGCCCAGGCCGATGTCTTTTTTGCGGCTGCGTTTGGTGGTGGCCAGGTCCGCCAGCACGCGCTTGAGCGTGTCCTCGGCCATGCCGCGGCCATCGTCCTGAATGCGAATGGTCAGCAAATCCCGGCGGGCGTGCTCGGTGATCGTGACCTGGATGGTGCGCGCCCCCGCCGCCAGCGAGTTCATCGCGATATCCAGAATGTGCAATGACAGTTCCTCAAACATACTTCTTCAAATCCTTTTGGCAGAGGCGCGGGATTTTATCGGGTGACAGCTTGCCGTAAACGTCGTCACCGATGGCAATCGCCGGGGCGAGCGCGCAGGCGCCAATGCAACGGGCGCTGTTCAAACTGAACAGATTGTCCTTGGTTGTCTCGCCTTCCTTGATGCCGAGTTGCTGTTCGATGCGCTCCAGGATCGTTTTCGAACCGCGCACGTGGCAGGACGTGCCCGTGCAAACGAGAATCTGGTGTTTGCCACGCGGCACCATCGTGAAAAAATGGTAGAACGTGACCACGCCGTAAACCTGTGACAACGGCAGCTTGAGCGCGGCGGCGACGTATCGCAGCACGTCGGCGCTGAGGTGGCCGAAGAGATGCTGCGCGGCGTGCAACACCTGGATCAGCGCGGTCGGCTCGTGGTTGTAGTGCGCAATGGTTTCATCAAGCGACGCGAAGCGGACGTCCCCGCTCGGGTGCGTCGTCATGCCTGGCGCGGTGGTTTGCAATTCGCTCATCGGAGTCCTGCCTTCCATAGTTTGCCAGCGGTTTCGTAGGTAGTCAACGGCGTGCTCAACAGCATAATGCACTTCTCGCGGGCTTCGGCGATGATGATGGCATCGGGTTTGCGGCCGCAGGTGAACAATACAGCGGTGATGTCTTTCATCGAGGCGACCGACACGACGTTGCGATGGGTATGGATGGTGACCCACAACACGCCGGGCTGCGCATTCGCGAGCACATCGCTAAGCAGATCGGAAATGTAACAGCCGCTCAACTCGACCTCGGCGAGGTCGGTCAACGGACGCGCCTCGATGGCAGTCAGGAGTGACGGGAGTTTGGTGGCTGATTTCAGTTTCATAATCTGGCGTCCGCTTTGTGGAGGAATACTGCCGCCTGCAGCCGCGTGCCGCTGCCCAGTTCCGACTGGATGGCGAACTCATCGGCGCAACGTTTGATGTTGGGCAGGCCCATGCCCGCGCCGAAACCGAGTTCACGCGCCAAGGGGCCCGCCGTGGACCAGCCTTCCTGCATGGCCAGGTCAATGTTTTCAATCCCGGGACCGCGATCCGCGGCCTTGATGCGGACTTTGTTGGCATCAATGGAAGTGGTGATGCGGCCGCCGAGGGAGTGGATGATGATGTTGGTCTCCGCTTCGTAGGCGATGATGGCGGCGTGCCGCAGGATTTCGGGAGCGACGCCCCGGGCGCGAAGCACTTCACGCATGCGCTGGGAAAGCTTGCCCGCGCTCTCGAAGTCACCCGACTTTACGTCCGTGTTGATGACGATGCGGTGCGCCTTTTCATCCGCGGCGCGCGCGGCGACCAGCCGGGCTTCCTTGGCCACGACTTCCTCGGCGTGGCGTTCCAGATGATGCATGAGACAAATGGTGATGTCGCCGCGGGTGATGATGCCCACCAGCCGGTTGTTGGCATCCAGAACCGGGAAGCGACCATACCCGTGCCGGTCGAATTCCGCCACGGCGCGGACGAGGGAGAAATGATCACGCAAGGTCACGATTTTGCGGCTCATCCACTGTTCCGCCGACTCGTTGATGTGGCCTCCGTCCAGCGCGTTGATGATATCTTCGATGCTGACAATTCCCACCAGCACGTCATTGGCCAAGATCGGCACGCCGGAGATGCGGCCGGCCTTCATCAGGTGCTGGATCAAGCGCAGGGTATCAGTCGGAGCGGCGGTGATGGGCGGGCTGGTCATCGCGTCGCGCACACGCAGTTCAAAAACCAGCACTTGGGCAAAGGAAACCTGTCGCTTCTCGCCCACGCTGGGGGTCTTTTCGATTGCAGGCGCAGAAGGCATTGGATCTTCAGAGTTGCCAGTCTTAACAGACTTTTCCGGCACGATGGCCGGCTTGCGCGCCATGCCCGCCAGCCGCTCGCGCATCCTTTTAAAGCGCTTGTCACCGCTGGCGTGTTCCATCACCGCGGCAACCCGTTTTTGTTTTTCGTGTAAAAGCGCCGGCAACATAAGGCTCAAGCTGTCGTTTTGAACATTTTCACCGACTGCGTCGGCAGTCAACTTGCATGAGCACCCTAAAGGCTTTCGGGTGCGAATGCTCCACACGATTTGCTTTTGAATGGACATTTTTTGCGGAGGGCAAAACGGGCAAAACGCCGGCTGAAACATGTCCGGTTATTCATGCCATTACGATTGTTTCTTCAAACCGCCTTGACTGCCGGGGACTTCCGCTTTCGCGGAAATAAGGCTGGCCAGAAAAAGTCAAGGGTTTGGCAAGATATGTGTTGAGTCGTTTCCAAAATATATCAGAATTACTCCTCGCTGGAGACGTGGACTATCAACCCGTTTGCCGCGAATGACCCAATACCAATAATTAGTTTATTTATTAATTTATGACAAAAACATCGAAATCGAACAAATACGTTTACCTGTTTGGCAATAAAAAGGCCGACGGCAACGGCTCAATGAAGCCCCTGCTCGGCGGCAAGGGCGCGAACCTGGCCGAAATGAGCCGCATCGGACTGCCCGTGCCTCCCGGTTTCACCATGACGACCGAGGTCTGCACCTATTATTACAACAACAAGCGGACCTATCCGAAGGTCCTCGAAGCCCAAGCCCGGGACGGCGTGGCCTTCCTTGAGAAAATCATGGGCACCAAATTCGGCGACAAATCCGCCATGCCCCTGCTGGTTTCCGTCCGCTCCGGCGCGCGTGACTCGATGCCCGGCATGATGGACACGATTTTGAACCTCGGCTTGAACGATCAAACCGTTCTGGCCCTGGTCGCCGCCACCAAGAACGAGCGTTTCGCCTGGGACTGCTACCGCCGCTTCATCCAAATGTATGGCGACGTCGTCATGGGCGTCCAGAAGACCGCCGGCGAAGACCATGAGCCTTTTGAAGTGGTCATTCACGGCCTCAAGCATGAGAAGTATCACGCCGACATCGAAGATCCCAAGCTCAACGTTGACGACCTGAAGGAACTCGTTGTTCGCTTCAAGGCTCTCATCAAGGAACACACCGGCAAGGAATTTCCGCAGGATCCCTGGAAGCAGCTCTGGGGCGCCACCGGCGCCGTGTTCGGCTCCTGGATGAACGACCGCGCGATTGTCTATCGCCGCAAATATGGCATCCCCTCCGAATGGGGAACCGCCGTCAACATCCAGGCGATGGTCTATGGCAACACCGGCGACCGCTCCGGTTCCGGCGTGGCCTTCACCCGCAACCCGGCCAACGGCGTCAAGGAATTCTACGGGGAATTCCTCATCAACGCCCAGGGCGAAGACGTGGTGGCCGGCGTCCGCACCCCCGAACCTGTTCTCCAGCTCAAGAACCATCTGCCCGCCGCTTTCACGGAACTGGACAACATCCGCAAGACCCTCGAGACGCACTTCAAAGACGTGCAGGACTTCGAGTTCACGATTCAGGACGGCAAGGTGTTCATGCTTCAAACCCGCAACGGCAAGCGCACCGCGTTCGCCGCGCTCAAGTTCTCCATTGACATGGTGAACGAGAAGCTCATTGACTGGCAGACGGCCATCCGCCGCAACCCGGCCGACCAGCTCGACCAGCTCTTGGCCCCGGTGTTCGAGCGCAAGGCTGAAGCCGCCGCCAAGATCATCGCCAAGGGCCTGCCCGCGGGCCCCGGCGCCGGCTCCGGCAAAGTCTATCTCAATGCCGACCGCTGCGCCGCTGCCGCCGAGAAGGGCGAAAAAGTCCTGCTCGTCCGCAATGAAACCTCGCCCGAAGACCTGCGTGGTATGATCGCGGCCGAAGGCATCCTCACCGCCAAAGGTGGCGTCAGCTCCCACGCGGCCCTGGTGGCTCGCCAGATGGGCAAAGTCTGCGTCTGCGGCGCCGGCGCGCTTCAGATTGATTACGCCGCCAAGACCGTGACCGCCGACGGCGTCACCTACAAGGAAGGCGATTACCTTTCCATCAACGGCACCTTGGGCAATGTCTATGCAGGCCAGCTTCCGACGGCCCCCTCCGAGATCGTCCAGGTGCTCGTCCAGAAAACACTCGACGGCTCCAAGAGCGAGACCTACCAGATGTTCAAGAAGCTCATGGATTGGTGCTCGAAGGTCACCAAGCTCCAGGTTCGCACCAACGCCGACACCCCGGAACAAACCGAAAACGCCCTCGCGTTCGGCGCCACGGGCATCGGCCTGACACGCACCGAGCACATGTTCTTCGAGGGCAACCGCATTGACGCCATGCGCGAAATGATTCTGGCCGACAACGTTGCCGACCGGAAGAAAGCGCTCGCGAAAATCCTGCCCTACCAGAAGGGCGATTTCGTCGGCATCTTCAAGGCGCTCAAAGGTTTTCCGGCCACGATTCGTTTCCTCGATCCGCCGTTGCACGAATTCCTTCCGCATGAGGACAAGGCGCAACAGGAGCTTGCCGCCAAAATGGGCGTGCCGGTTGAGAAGATCAAACAGCGCGTCAAGGAACTCCACGAGTTCAACCCGATGCTCGGCTTCCGCGGTTGCCGCCTCGGCATCGTTTATTCGGAAATTTCCGAGATGCAGGCGCGCGCCATCTTCGAGGCCGCCGTCGAAGTCCAGAAATCCGGCATCAAGGTTAAACCCGAAGTCATGATCCCGCTCGTCGGGTTCAAGAAGGAATTGGATTTGCAGGTCGAAGTCGTCCATCGCGTCGCGAAGGAAGTCATGGCGGAGACCAAGACGAAGATCGCCTACATGGTCGGCACGATGATCGAAGTGCCGCGCGGCGCGCTCACGGCGGACGAAATCGCCGAGACCGCCGAGTTCTTCAGCTTCGGCACGAACGACCTGACGCAGACCTGCCTCGGCATGAGCCGCGACGACTCCGGCACGTTCCTGCCGGCGTATGCGGAACTGGAAATCACCCGGACCAATCCGTTCGCCTCGATTGACCAGGCTGGCACGGGCCAGCTCATGAAAATCGCCGTTGAGAAGGGCAACAAAACCCGTCCTGGCATCAAGCTAGGCATCTGCGGCGAACACGGCGGCGACCCGTCCTCCGTGAAATTCTGTCACAAGATCGGCCTCACCTACGTGAGCTGCTCGCCGTTCCGCGTGCCGGTCGCGCGCCTCGCCGCCGCCCAGGCCGCATTGGAAGAAGTTGCGGCGAAGAAAGCCAAAAAGTAATCAACCGCTAAAAAAATCTATGCAAAACATCAAATCACTCCTCCGGTCCGGAATCGTGCTGGCTACGCTGTTTGGCGCGGCCAGCGCCTTTGCCGGTGACGCCGACATCAACCTGCCCGACCTGACGCAAGTGAAGTTTCCGGGCGTCGGTTTGAGCGGGACTGCTCTGTTGTATCTGGGCCTGGCCATCTGCGCGGTTGGCGCGCTGGTGGGCTGCTGGGAATTCGCCCGTTGCCGCGCGCTCCCCGTCCACAAGGCGATGAGCAGCGTCTCCAACATGATCTGGGAGACGTGCAAGACGTATCTGGCGCAGCAGGGGAAATTCATCATGCTGCTCTGGGTGCTGATTGCCCTGTGCATCGTCTATTACTTCTTTGGACTGCAGCACAAAACCGCCGGCTCGGTGGCTGTCATCCTGGCCAGTTCTGTGCTGGGTATATTGGGCAGCTATGGCGTGGCGTGGTTCGGCATTCGCATCAACACCTATGCCAACAGCCGCGCCGCCTTCGCTTCGCTGCGGGGCAACTCGCTCCAGACGCTGCTAATCCCGCTCCGTTCGGGCATGAGCATCGGCCTGCTGCTCGTCTGCGTGGAATTGGTCTGCATGATCGGCATCCTGCTGTGGATCCCACGCGATCTCGCCGGCCCCTGCTTCATCGGTTTCGCGATCGGCGAATCCCTCGGCGCGGCGGCCCTGCGCATCGGCGGCGGCATCTTCACCAAGATTGCAGACATCGGCTCCGACCTGATGAAGATTGTCTTCAACCTGCCGGAAGATGACCCGAAAAATCCCGGCGTCATCGCCGACTGCACCGGCGACAATGCCGGTGATTCTGTCGGGCCGACAGCGGACGGTTTTGAAACCTACGGCGTGACCGGCGTGGCGCTGATCTCGTTCCTTGCGTTGTCGCTCGGCGGAGGAAATCAAGTTGCCCAAGATGTCTGCGGCCAACTCATCGTTTGGATTTTTGTGATTCAGAGCTTGATGGTGTTGGCATCGCTCGGTTCATTTTACGTCAACAAGTCCGTCAGCACCTCGCTTTACGGCAACAAAAAAGAATTCAACTGGGAACAGCCGCTCACAAACCTCGTGTGGCTGACCTCCGTCGTTTCCATCGTGGTCGCCTTTGTCGCCAGTTGGTTTCTGCTGCGGGGGGCTACTGACGCGACAGGCGCGGCGGATCCAAATTTGTGGTGGGTTCTTGCCGGCATTGTCGCCTGCGGCACTCTGGCCGGACCGCTCATCATGGAATTCACCAAAATCTTCGTCAGCACCAAGTCCCGGCACGTGAAGGAAATCGTCACCTGCTCCGGTCAGGGCGGCGCGTCGCTGAACATTTTGTCCGGCTTCGTCACCGGCAATTTCTGCGCGTTCTGGATGGGATTGGTCATCATCGCGCTGATGTTCGGCGCCTACATGTTCTCCCAGAACCCGGCCCTGCTCGCGCTCATGCCGGAACAATTCAAATTCGCCGCACCGATCTTCGCGTTCGGCCTCGTCGCCTTCGGCTTCCTGGCCATGGCTCCAGTCATCATCGCCGTGGATAGCTTCGGGCCGGTCACCGACAACGCCCAGTCCATTTACGAATTGAGCCGCATCGAATCCGTGCCGAACGTCCGCGCGGAAATCGAAAAGGAATTCGGGTTCAAGCCCGATTTCGAAAATTCCAAGATGGAGCTTGAAAAAGGCGACGGCGCGGGCAACACCTTCAAGGCCACGGCCAAGCCCGTGCTCATCGGCACCGCCGTCGTCGGCGCGACCACGATGATTTTCGGCATCATCATGCTGCTGGAAAAGGTCTATGGCGGCGTCATCGCCCACTTGAGCCTCGTGCAGCCGCAAGTCATCCTCGGCCTGCTCATGGGCGGCGCGGTGATTTACTGGTTCACCGGCGCCAGCGCGCAGGCCGTCGTCACCGGCGCCTACCGCGCGGTCGTCTACATCAAGGAACACCTCAACCTGAACAAGGCGGAGGCTTCCATCACCGACAGCAAGAAGGTCGTGGAAATCTGCACGATCTACGCCCAGAAAGGCATGATCAACATCTTCATCGTCGTGTTCTGCATGGCGCTGGCGCTGTCGTTCTTCAATCCCTACTTCTTCATCGGCTATCTCGTCGGCATCGCGTTCTTCGGTTTGTTCCAGGCCATATTCATGGCCAACGCCGGTGGCGCTTGGGACAATGCCAAGAAGGTCGTCGAAGTGGATTTGAAGCAGAAGGGCACGGAGCTTCACGCCGCGACCGTCGTCGGCGACACCGTGGGCGATCCGTTCAAGGACACCAGCTCCGTGGCGATGAACCCGGTCATCAAGTTCACCACGCTGTTCGGCCTGCTCGCGGCGGAAATCGCCGTGACGATGACCAGCCAGCAGACGAAGACCGCCATCGGCGCGTTCTTCTTTGTGGTGGCACTGATCTTCGTCTACCGCTCGTTCTACTCGATGCGGATTCCCGCCGACCAGGCGATGAAAAAATAGCCGCTGAATCTTCAAAAGCCCTCCCGGTTCGCGCCGGGAGGGTTTTTTATTTCACCGCGACACCGTGGCAAGGCGGCGGCAAAGGGAGCAATGGAGCAAAGTTATAGCAGTTTCCGTTAACATTTGGACAAAGGCAAAACCGGTAGGGCTGACCTGCTGGTCAGCCAGCCCGGCGGCGCAGCAGCGCCGCCCTACCACTCGATTCTCCAATGTTGTTGTGATTTGCTATAGATGGTGCCGACGGAGGGGGTCGAACCCACACATCCTCACGGATACCAGATTTTGAGTCTAGCGCGTCTGCCAATTCCGCCACGTCGGCACTAATTCCACAAGCAGTTCCCACCACGCCAGCTATTTGATGGACGTTGTGCTGCTTTTGGCGCTGGTGTTCATCCACGCCACATCGGCTGGCAACATACAAGAAAGTGCCGGATCAACGCAAGAATCCAATTCGCGGTCTTTGGCGGCGAAATGGCCGGCATTCCGCCCAAGTCACCATGAATTAAAAATGCTCTGGAAGCCGGTGAAGTCCGGCCAGCCGAAGCCGCTTTTGTCGGCGACCCAACACCTCGTGGCACAGCGCATTTCTCGATAAAAGCGTTTCATTCGCTTGACTTTCACTCGTGGACAATTCATTAAGCAGCGCCAAAACAAACTGAATTGTCCCGAATGAATTTGTTTCGCCGAAAAAGTGTCACCGATTTGCAGGCGGAGGCGTTGACCGACAACAGCCTCCACCGCGCGCTGGGGCCGCTGAACCTCGTCATGCTGGGCATCGGCTGCATCATCGGCACGGGCATTTTTGTGCTCACCGGCACGGCGGCTGCGCAAAACGCCGGACCGGCGGTGGTCCTTTCGTTTGCGCTTGCGGGCGTTGTCTCCGCGTTCGCCGCGCTGTGCTATTCCGAATTCGCCTCGCTGGTTCCCATGTCCGGCAGCGCCTACACCTACGGCTACGCCACGCTGGGCGAGTTGTTTGCCTGGATCATCGGATGGGACCTGGCATTGGAATACGCCGTGGGCGCCATCGCCGTGTCCGTGGGCTGGTCCGGTTACATGGTTTCATTCTTGAGGGATTTCGGAATTCAAATTCCGCCGGAACTCTCCGCCGCGCGCGGCACGCATTTGATTGAAATCCCGGCGGCGCTCGCCGCAGCCTTGAAAATGAAAGTCGGATGGGCGGTTTTCGGCGGTGAACTCGGCAAACAAATCAGCGCCGCCGGAATTGACCCGGCGAGCCTGCACCAAATCACGGCGATTTTCAACCTGCCCGCCATCTTCATCGTCGCCATCGTGACCGTGCTGCTGGTCATCGGCATCCGGGAATCGGCGGGTTTCAACAACCTCATCGTCTTTCTCAAAATCGGCGTCGTTCTGCTCTTCATTTTCGGCGCGGCCCGCGCCATCAACCCCGCCAACTGGCATCCGTTCATCCCCGCCAACACCGGCAAGTGGGGCGACTTCGGCTGGTCGGGCGTCATGCGCGGCGCGAGCCTCGTGTTCTTTGCCTACATCGGATTCGACGCGGTGAGCACCGCCGCGCAGGAGGCGAAAAATCCGCGGCGCGACGTGCCCATCGGCATCATCGGCTCGCTGCTGGTCTGCACCGTGCTTTACATTCTGGTTTCCGGCATCGCCACCGGCGTGGTGCCTTACCGGGAACTGGACGTGCCCGAGCCGATTGCGCTGGCCGCCGACCACGCGAACATGGGCTGGATGGCAAGCGTCATCAAACTCGGCGCCATCGCCGGCCTCTCCTCCGTCGTCCTGGTGATGATGCTGGGGCAGACGCGCGTGTTCTGGAGCATGTCGCGCGACGGGCTGCTGCCGCCGTTCGTGAGCCGCGTGCATCCCCGGTTCAAAACGCCGTGGCTCATCACCATCGTCACCGGCGTGGTTGTGGCCTTTTTTGCCGCCGTCCTGCCGGTGCGTGACGCCGGCAACCTGTGCAACATCGGCACGCTGCTCGCCTTTGTAATCGTGTCCATCGGCGTGCTGGTGCTGCGGGTGCGCGAGCCGGGATTGCAGAGGAAGTTCAGGACGCCGTGGGTCTGGTTTGTGGCGCCGATGGGCGCGCTTTCCGCCTTTGGGCTGATGCTGTATCTGCCGCTGACGACCTGGGTGCGGCTGCTCGTCTGGTTTCTCATCGGCATCGTGATCTACTTTTTTTACGGCGCGCGCAAAAGCCGGCTGGCGCAAAAGCCGCCGCCGCCCGCCTGATCTCCGCGCCGGCTTCCCGCCGTCAAATAAAATTTGACAGCGGACGGATTTATACCTACCGTTCGGTAAGTTTTATGGCCCAAACGACGGCAACCTCCAAGACGCGGCGGCAGATTCTGCGCGCGGCGCTGAAGCATTTTGCCAATGCCGGCTACGCGGCCACGTCCGTCCAGCAAATCGTCGGCGACGCGAAAGTGTCCAAGCCGGCGCTGTATTATCATTTCCGCGACAAGGCCGCCCTGTTCGAGGCGCTGGTCAACGAGGCGCACGACGAGCGATTTGAGGTGGCTCAACAGGCGGCGGCGCGCGGCAAGGGGCTTCGGGGGCAATTGATCGAGGTGCTCGCGGCGCTGTTTGATTATTTCCACAAGAACCGCGATCTGACGCGCATTGCGTTCGCCACGGCGTTTGCCGCGCCGGGCGAGGTGCCGCCCAATTTGTGCTATCTCGACAAGTGCCAGCGCAATTTCGAGGCGGTTCATTCGCTGTTCAAACAGGCGCTGGCGCGCGGGGAACTGGACCGCCGGGCCGCCGGGCGCATCGTGGATCTGTTCCTGACCGGCGCGGGCGCCAAGAAAAAACGAAAGGTTAAATTGTGAAAACAAGGAGATTGACTGGAATGGGCGGCATACAGCCTTTGGACTGCGCGGATATGTCCGCGCTTTGGTCCGACGCGACATGTCGCGTCGTTGGAAAGCGGCAACGTGTCGCCGCACTCCATATTGCGGTAGTTGTTGCCGCAGCGGTGCTGTTCGCGGGCTGCGGCCAAAAACCAGGCGGCCCCGGCGCCAACCAGATGCCGCCGCCGGAGGTTGGCGTGGTCGCCATCGCGCCGGAATCCGTGGCGCTTACGACCGAACTGCCGGGGCGCATTGATCCGGTGCGCGTTGCGCAGGTGCGGGCGCGCGTGGACGGCATTGTGTTGCATCGGAATTTTCGCGAGGGCGCCGACGTCACAAACGGCGAGGTCCTTTACGAGATTGATCCGGCGCCATACAAAGCCGCGCTCGACAGCGCGAACGCCAACCTGACGCAGGCGCAACAACTGGCGGAACGTTACAAGCCGCTGGTGGACATCAACGCCGTGAGCAAACAGGATTACGACAATGCCGTGTCAGCGGCGGCCCAAGCCAAAGCCGCGCAGGAAATCGCCACGGTCAATTTCGGTTATTGCACCGTCACCGCGCCGATTTCCGGACACATCGGCGCGGCGCTGGTCACCGAAGGCGCGCTGGTCAGCCAGAGCGCCGCGACGGAAATGGCCCTGGTCACGCAACTGGATCCGATTTACTGCGACTTCACCGAATCCAGCACCGAGCTGCTGCGGCTGCGGCGCGAACTGGACAGTGGCGCGCTCAAAAGCGCCGCGCCCGGTGAAGCGAAAGTGACCCTCTTGCTGGATGACGGAACGACTTACCCGCAGCCCGGCAAACTGTTGTTCTCCGATGTCACGGTGGATCCGAGCAGCGGCATGGTCACCCTGCGGGCCGAATTTCCCAATCCCGATCATTTGCTGCTGCCCGGATTGTTTGCGCGGGGAGTGCTGGAACAGGCGGTTGACTCCCAAGCCATCACCGTTCTCCAGCGCGGCGTCAGCGTCGGCGCGAACGGCATCGCCACCGCGATGGTGGCGGGGGCGGACGGCAAGGTGGAAGCCCGGGTGATTAAAATCGGCCAGGCTGTGGGAAACAAATGGATCGTCACGGACGGACTGAAGGCCGGTGAAAACGTCATCGTCGAAGGATTGCAAAAAATCCAGCCGGGGATGGTGGTGAAACCAGTTCCTTTTCAGTCCGGGAGCGCCGGCATCCTGCCGGCGAATTCTGAATCCAGCACGAATGAAACACGCCGCCAGGATGGCGGCGCTCCCGGAAATTAACCGGACATCGCCATGCCGAAATTTTTCATTGACCGTCCGATTTTTGCCTGGGTGCTTTCCCTGCTCATCATGCTGGGAGGCGTTCTGGCCATCACGCATCTTCCGGTCGCCCAATATCCCAGCGTCGCGCCGCCGTCCATCGCCATCAACGCCAATTACGCGGGCGCGTCGGCGGAAACGGTGCAGGACACGGTCACGTCCGTGATCGAGCAGCAGATGAACGGCATTGACAACCTGCTCTACATGTCGTCCAGCAGCAGCGCGAGCGGCCAGTCCACCGTGACGCTTTTTTTCAAGGCCGGCACCGACCCGGACATCGCGCAGGTGCAGGTGCAGAACAAATTGCAACTGGCCGTTCCCAACCTGCCCCAGACGGTCCAGCAACAGGGCATCACGGTCCTCAAATCCACCCGCAACTTCCTGATGGTTTTCACGCTCTCGTCCACGAACAAGGACGTGAGCGACATCGCGCTCGGCAATTTCATTTCATCGTCCGTGCTCGATCCCATCCGCCGCCTCACCGGCGTGGGTGAAGCGGACCTGTTCGGCGCTGAATATGCCATGCGCATCTGGCTGAACCCGGCCCACCTCGAAAGTTACAATCTCGATGCCAACGACATCATCAATGCCATTCAGGCTCAAAACACGCAGGTTCCGGTGGGACAACTCGGAGACCGCCCGGCGGTGAAGGGGCAGGAAATCAACGTCACCCTGCAAGGCCAAAGCACGCTGACCACGGTCAAGCAGTTTGAGGACATTTTGTTGCGGGTGAATCCCGACGGTTCGCGCGTGTATTTGCGCGATGTCGCCCGGGTGGAGTTGGGCGGTGCGAGTTATGCCATGCAGGCGCGGGTGGACGGGCGTCCCGCCGCCGCCGTGGGCGTCCGGCTGTCTCCGTCGGCCAACGCCGTGGCCACCGCCAACGCCGTCCGCGCCAAGGTGAAGGAGCTTTCCAAATTCTTCCCGGCGGGCGTGCGCGCGGATTATCCCTACGACGGTTCCGAATTCGTGAGCGCTTCCATCCGGGAAGTGGTCACGACGCTGGTGGAGGCCATTGCGATGGTGTTCCTGATCATCTTTCTGTTCCTGCAAAATATCCGGGCGACCTTCATCCCCACCATCGTCATCCCGGTGGCGTTGCTGGGCACGTTTGCCGTCATGTATGCGCTGGGATTTTCCATCAACGTCCTGACCATGTTCGGCATGGTGCTCGCCGTGGGCGAACTGGTGGACGACGCCATCGTGGTGGTGGAAAACGTCGAGCGCATCATGAGCGAGGAGGGGCTGCCGCCGCGCGAGGCAACCATCAAGGCGATGGGCCAGATCACCGGCGCGCTCATCGGCATTTGTCTCGTGTTGACTGCGGTGTTCATTCCGATGGCTTTCTTTGGCGGATCGGTCGGCGCCATTTACCGCCAGTTTTCGCTGGCGCTGGTTTCGTGCATGTTGTTCTCCATCTTCCTGGCCATGTCCCTGACGCCGGCGTTGTGCGCCTCGCTGCTGAAGCCCGTTGAAAAAGGGCATCACCTGCGGAAGGAGGGATTTTTCGGCTGGTTCAACCGCGGTTATGCCGCCACCCGGAAAAATTACGAAAGTTTCCTGGCCCGGACGCTCAACAAAACGCCGCGGTATCTGGTTGTTTATCTGGCGATTGTCGCGGCGGTGGGCTGGTTTTACATCCGTTTGCCATCATCATTTCTGCCGGATGAAGACCAGGGTTACTTCATCACCAACATCCAATTGCCGGTGGGCGCGACCCAGGAACGCACGACGGACGTGCTCAAGCAGGTTGAAAATTACTATTTGAAACAACCGGAAGTGTCGGGCATGGTGGACATCGCCGGCTTCAGTTTCAATGGCCGGGGGCAAAACACCGGCCTCGCTTTTGTTCATTTGAAAGACTGGAGCCAGCGCCACGGCGGCCAACATTCGGTGCAGGCTGTCATCGGCCGCGCCTACGTGGCCTTGAGCCAGATCAAAGACGCCATTATTTATCCCATCAATCCCCCGCCGATTCCCGAACTGGGCATTTCCTCCGGATTTGATTTTGAGCTGGAGGACCAGGCCGGACTCGGCCATGACCGGCTCATGCAGGCGCGCAACCAGTTGATGGGTCTGGCCGCGAAAAATCCCGACGTCACCCAACTGCGCATGCAGGGAATGGAAGACACGCCGCAACTCAAGGTGGACATTGACCAGGCCAAGG
>JBEKRA010000002.1:0-23400 GCA_049519195.1 Verrucomicrobiota bacterium | reverse complement strand
CGGTTCCTGATGCTCAAGGTGAATTTGAACGACCCGATTCCGAACTTCGCATTCACGCGGTTCAAAAAGGACGACGGCGCGCGCTACTTCGGGCCGTTCGCGAATTCCGGCGCGCTTCGCAGCACGCTGGCGCTGGCTCGGCGGCAATTCAACCTGCGCGGCTGCCGCGTGTTCACGCCCGGCGAAGCGGATTACAAGCACTGCCTCTACGCGCATCTGAAATACTGCACCGCCCCGTGCGTCGGTAATGTCACGCGCGGGCAATATCTGGAGCAGGTCCGCGCCGCGTGCGATTTCCTCGAAGGCCAGTGCCGCGAAATGCAAACGCAGCTTGAGGCGGAAATGAAGAAAGCCGCCGCCGCGCGCGATTTTGAAAAGGCGGCGGAACTGCGCGACCTCATCCGCGACTTGAACGCGACGTGGAAGCGGACGGAAAAATTCGAGCGCGTTCCCTACACGCTGCCGCTCTCCATCAATCCTCAAAATGATCTGGCGGAACTCGCGAAGGTTCTGGGATTGCCCGCGCCGCCGCAACGGATCGAAGGTTTTGACATTTCGAACATCAGTGGCACGTTTGCCGTTGCGTCGCTCGTCAGTTTCAAAAATGGCCGGCCCGACCGCGTGAATTACCGCCGGTTCAAAATCAAAACCGTCGAAGGGCAGGATGATTTTGCCGGCATGGCGGAGGTGGTGCGGCGACGGTATTCGCGGCTGTTGCGAGAGGCCGGGAGGGACGCCGTGTCGGCGTCCCAAAATTCAAATTTGGGGACGGCGACACGCCGTCCCTCCCAAATAACGAATTTTCCCGACCTGATCCTGATTGACGGCGGCAAAGGCCAGTTGGGCATGGCCTGTGCGGAACTCGCAAAGCTCGGCATTGAGAAAATTCCCGTAATCGGGCTGGCGAAGGAGTTCGAGGAGATTTACCAGCCCGGCGAAAGCAAACCGTTGCGACCCGGCCTCAATCATCCGGCGGTGAAATTGCTCCAGCGCGTCCGCGACGAATGTCATCGCGTGGCGAACAGCTACAACGCCCAATTGCGGCTCAAGAAAATTTCCGAGAGCGTGCTGGATGAATTTCCCGGCATCGGCGGGGCGCGCAAGGCGGCGCTGCTGAAAAAATTCGGCTCGGTCCGGCGGTTGCAACTGGCGACGGTCGAGCAGATTTCCAAAGTGCCCGGCTTTGGCGGCAAGGCGGCGGCGGAATTGAAAAAATTTCTGGAGGCGCGGTCGGTTTAATTTTCAACGCAAAGTCGCAAAGTTGCAGAGACGCCAGGTTTTGTTGGTGAAGCAGCTTTGCGGCTTTGTTTCTTCGCGCCTTTGCGTTAAGCTTTCCGCATGAACATTCAAGTGGCAGTGCTCTGCGATGCCGCGACGGACGACAACGGCAAGCTCAACCTTCTCGGCGCGTTCGACACGATTTACGCGCCGCAACTGCCCGCCGTGCATCCGCAATGCGCGGTGGCGCTGCGCGTCACGTTCATGTCCGGCGACGTGGGCGCGCGCAAGCTCAAGCTGAATTTCGTGAACGCCGACGGCCGCGCCATCATGCCGCCCATCGAGATTCCGGTGGAGGTCGCGCTGCCGGACGACGCGTATTTCATCACGCGCAATTTCATCGTCAACATCCAGCAGTTGAAGTTCACCGAGGCGGGTTTGTATTCAGTGGACCTTCGGCTCGACGGCGAGTCGCGGGCGAACATTCCGTTGCAGGTGAAAAATCCACCGCCACGCGCGGCGGCGTAGGCTGGAGTTCAAGCTTCAGCTTGTTTTGGGGGCGCAAGCTAAAGCTTGAACTCCAACGAAAATGACTTTGGGCTTTGAACTTTTGGCCCGTGACTTTAATAATTGGCGCATGGCAAATTCCAAAAACAAAACGGTTCTCCAGCTCGATCTGCCCGGCGTCAGAAAACTCAAGAGCGGCAAGGTGCGCGAAGTCTATGACCTCGGCGACCGGCTGCTGTTCGTAGCCACCGACCGCCTCTCGGCCTTCGATGTTATCATGCCCAACGGCATTCCGCGCAAAGGCGAGGTGCTCACGCAGATTTCCTATTTCTGGTTCGCGCAAACCGCGGCGTTCCAGCCGAACCACCTCATTTCGCGCGCGAATGATCCTCTGCCGGAAAATCTCCGACCGTTTGCCAGCCAGCTCGCGCGCCGCTCGATGATTGTGAAAAAATGCCGGCCGCTCGCTATTGAATGCGTAGTGCGCGGCTATCTCGCCGGTTCGGGCTGGAAGGAATACCAGAAATCGCAGACGGTTTGCGGCATCAAGCTGCCGCCGGGACTGAAGGAATCCGGCGAATTGCCGGAGCCGATTTTCACGCCGTCCACCAAGGCCGAGGCCGGCCACGACGAGAACATTTCGTTCGAGCGGGCGAAAAAAGTCGTCGGCGACGACCTCGCGGGGCAGGCGCGCGCGGCGAGCCTGAAGATTTACAATTTCGCCCGCGATTACGCCCGCCAGCGCGGCATCATCATCGCGGACACGAAATTCGAGTTCGGCCTGGACAACGACAAACTGATCCTGATTGACGAGGTGCTGACGCCAGATTCCTCGCGCTTCTGGCCGGCGGACCAATACGCGCCTGGACGCGGCCAGCCGAGCTTCGACAAGCAATTCGTCCGCGACTATCTCGAAACGCTGGACTGGAACAAAACGCCGCCCGGCTCGGTGTTGCCGCCGGAGGTCATCGCCAAAACGAGCGCGAAGTATTTGGAGGCATACGAAAAATTGACAGGAAAGAAGTTGTGACCGATGAATGCGCAGCTACATAAAGCAATTGAAAATGTCTATGGTGCTTTCAAAGACGTTCCCAAACCGAAGTTTGTGGATGGCTGTCCTTGCTGCATTGATGAAAAAGACATCAGCATTTTGCTGACAAAACCACTGCGTGAACTTTCACCCTCCGACCTAACGCATTATGCCGCATCCGTTTTTCTAACTGTTGGCTCGGTTGAAGATTTCTATTATTTCTTACCTCGAATTCTTGAAATTCTTGCGCTCGAATCAGGATGGTGGCCTGATCCAGAAGTCGTTGCACGCGCTCTGCACAATTCTGGATTTCATACTTGGCCATCAATCAGACTGGAAGCTGTTTCAAGATACTTTGATGCAGTAATCGCCACCCTTTTGGATAAAGAGCAGACCGGATTGGAGATTGATTCTTGGATTTGCGCCTTTGGCAGATTGCAGATTGACCTGAACCCATTTTTAAGAAAAATCGCAGCTAACCGTTCTCGGCTCGTTGAGTTTTACGAAGTAAATAGCAATCAGCTTGTTGATGGAAAGTTATCGAACAGCTTTTGGGATGATGCTCCCAAGGAACACAACCAAGTAGTCGAATGGTTTCAATCAGGTGAAATTAAGAAGGCCATTGAGTCGGCGTATGGACTTGCCTGACTATTGATAATGCAAACGCTCATCGAAGATTTTCTGCAATCCCCGCGCCGCGAGCACGGGCAGTCGAACAACACGGCAAAGCTGGTGGAAGATTATAATTTGCGGGCCGGATTGTAATTGGCAAAATTCCGGTTGGGATTGAAGATTTTCCGTAACAAAACGGACGGAAAGCTGTTAATAGATTTATGCTTGCCAGTCTCACCGGCAGGCTGGATGCTCGGCATACACTAGAGGAACAGAAAGGCGTTGTTGGCGATTAACTTGGAAAAGATATGAAAATGAAAATCCTGCTGTTGAGTGCGGTTTCAGTTCTCATCATCGGCGCGGCAGTCGGCGCCTTTGTGTGGATGCGACAGCCACAGGTCATCACGTTCAGCGACGACAGCAAAGTGACGTTGCTGTCGGTGGAATACGGCAAACACCACTCGCCGCCGGGCGCAAAAGCGTCCACGACAACAGCGAACCGGCCAGCCGCGCGGCGAGGCGGCGGCGGTTCGTTCACCACGCCCACCGAAACGCTCGTGCTCTGGGTGCGGCAGCAATACGATTCCAAGCAGTATCATTATTTCCAGTATTACGCCTACGACAAGGCTGACACGGCGTGCGTGCAAACTTACGGCCGCAATTACGGCAACGGACGGCAGCAGGGCAACGAAGTCGTCGCCATCCAGCTTGACGCGTTTCCGCAGCGGCAGGGCAAATTTGTTGTGCGCGTCCAGCAGCAAGGCAATGGCGGCCAGGAAATGTCCGAGCAAAAGTTCGTCATCTCGAATCCGGTGCGCAAATCGTTCCCGAAATGGACGGCGGAATCCTTGCCCGACACAAAAACAGACGACGATTTGTCGGTGACGTTGACGAAGCTGGTCTTTGGCGCGGACTCGCCTTACAACCGCAACCAGGATAATCCTGACGATCCGGCCAACAAGGGTGTTGCGGCCACGTATCACGTCGAGCGGAACGGCAAGCCCGTGACCAACTGGCAGCCGGTGTCAATTGAGACGACCGATGCCACGGGCAATCACGTCAACGGCGGGCCCAACACGCAGTTGAACGGCGACGAGGGCGTGGCGACCTACCAATGGGGCTTGTGGTCGGATGAGCCGGCATGGAAGGTGCGCGCCGAATTTTCGCAGCAGTCCGATTTTGCCGCCAATGAATTGTGGACGGTGCAAAACATCCCGGTGCAACCGGGCCGCCAGCAGGATTTTTGGAATTTCAACAACCGGCGCAATGGCACCAATTCGGTTTTTGCCGAAACGGATCTCAATGGATTTCATTTGAAAATTCTCCCGGCGACACAGTTCACGGACCAAAATTATGGAAACGGACAAATGGGAGGCGGCCTTCATGTTCAGGCAACTCCGTCGCTCCCGGCAGGGATGCGCATGACGCTCGTCAAACTGACCGATGATCAAGGGCAGGACGTTCAGAATTATAACTCTGGCTCCTCCGGCAACGGCACTTCCACCACCTACGGCTATCAATTGCAAAACATCGCCGGTGTCACCAACCTCAACGTCACCATCGCGCTGCACAAGAGCCGGTTCGTCGAGTTCACCGCCAAGCCGTCAAAACAGGAAACCAGCAACAAAAATTGAGGGACAAATGAAAATAAAAATACTTCTCTGGATTGTTGTTTCAATTCTCATCATCGGCCTTGCCGCCGGTGCGTATTGGTGGTTAAGCCGTCCGCAGGTCATCACCTTCAGCGACGACAGCAAGGTGACGTTGCTGTCGGTCGAATACGGCAAGCACCATGCGGCGCCGAACGTAAAGGCACCCGCAACAAAAGCGGGCCGGGCGCCCGCGCGGGGGCGCGGCTCGTTCACCACGCCCACCGACACGCTCGTGATCTGGGTGCGTGAGGCCTCCGACACCAGCGGCAATCAATACCACAACTTCCAGTATTACGCGTATGACAAGGCGGGGACGGCGTGCGTGCAGACTTACGGCCGCAATTACAGCGGGGGCCGGCAGGGCAATGGCGTCGTCGCCGTCCAGTTCGACGCGTTCCCGCGGCGGCAGGGGAAATTTTACGTGCGCGTCCAGGAACAGAGCAACAGTGGACAGGAAATGTCGGACCAGAAATTTGTCGTTTCCAATCCGACTCGTGGCTCGTCCGCAAAATGGACGGCGGATCCGCTGCCAACGACGAAGGAGGATGGCGACGTGGCGGTGACGCTGACGAAGCTGGTTGCCGGCGCGGACATGCCTTACCAGCGCAATCAGGACAGCGCCGATGACGCCGCGAACAAGGGCGTGCAGGCCGTTTTTCACATTGAACGCAACGGCAAACCTGTCGCCAACTGGCAGGCGGTTTCCGTGGACACGACCGACGCCACGGGCAATCACGTCAGCGGCGGGATTTCCCAAAACAACTTGCAGGACAACAACGACACGGTGACTTATCAATACGGCCTGTGGCCGGACGAGCCGGCGTGGAAAATCAAACTTGAATTCTCGCAGCAGTCCGATTTCGCCGCCAATGAATTATGGCAGGTTCCAAATGTTCCGGTCCTGCCCGGGCGACAGCAGGAGATGTATAATTACGGCGGCAACGGCCGGCAGGGTTCGGCCAATGCCCCAGTCGCCGAGACCGACTTGAACGGCTTCCATCTGAAGCTTTTTCCCGCGAAGGATTTCACGGATGCCGGCAACAATAACTGGATGCAAGGCGGCTTGTTCGTCGAGGCCAGCCCCGCGGTGGCCGACGGCTGGCGCATGACGGTCAAAGTCACCGACGCGCAGACCAATGACATTCAAAGCGGCGAATACAACAACATGCGGAACAACAACGTCTCCAACTTCCGCTACCGTTTGCAGGACATCGCCGGCCTTACCAATCTCAACGTCTCCATCGCGCTGCACAAGAGCCGGTTCATCGAATTCACCGCCAAGCCGGAAAAGGCTGCTGCTGCGGCGCAATAAAAAGCGATTCTATGAAAAAAATCATCCTCTGGAGCATTGTTTTGCTCGTGGTTGTCGGCGTCGCGGTGGACGCGTGTCTTTGGTTGCGCAAACCGCAAATCATCAAGTTGAAAGACGGCACGAAGCTGACCTTGCTCGGCGTCACTTACGGCAAACATCACGTCGCCCCGAAAATCAAAATCGCCGGCCATGCCCACGGTGGCGGCACGCGGACGGACACTCCCAACGACGCGGTGGTGGTCTGGATTGAGGCGGAGCACATGCCGAATCAGTATCCGAATTATCAGTTGCTGGTTTCTGACAAGGCGAACACGGCCTGCGTCAGCACTTATTCGAGAACCCAATCGCAGGTGAAGAACGGCGTCGAGATTCAAGGTTTCATGTTCGATGCTTATCCGCGCCGGGACAGAAATATGACCCTTCGAGTCATGAATTACGGGCAGCGTGGCCAGCAAGTCTCCAAGGAGCAGTTCGTCATTTCCAATCCGTCGCGCGGCTCGTTTGCAAAATGGACACCCGGTTCGATTCCGGATACGCAGTCCGACGGCGACTTGAGCGTGACGCTCACGAAATTGATCGCCGGTGTCCAATCGCCTTACAACCGCGGCAATGGCGTGGCCAAGAACGATCCCTTGAACAAATGCGTCCAACTCGATTTTGACTTCCAGCAAAATGGACAGTCCGTGACGAACTGGCGTCCGATCAAGGTAGTCACCTCCGATGCCACCGGCAATTCCCTTCAGGGCTGGATCAACGGATACTATCAGAACGGCCAAACTCCGGGTTATCAATATCAGGAAGGTCTGTGGCCGGACGAGCCGGCATGGAAGCTGCGCGTGGAATTTTCGCGGATCTCCGGTTTCAGTGACGATGAAGTTTGGGCGGTTACCAATGTTCCGGTGAATGCCGGCACCCAACAGGACATGCAGGATGCCTGGAATAGCAACTGGAACACCTCAAGCAAGCCCAAGCCAGCATTCGCCGAGGCCACGGTCAACGGCATTCATTTGAAACTATTTCCCGCCATCCAATACCATGATCCCGGTCAAGGTGGCCAGAGTGTGAGTTATTCCCTCAAGGCCGACCCGGACCCGGAAGCGCAGGGGGGAATGCGCCTGACGGTGCTCAAGATTGCCGACGATCAGGGCCGCGAGCTTCAAAACAGCGGCTCCAGTTGGGGCGGCGGCAATTATCAATACCAATACTCCGGCGTCCGCAATCTCAAGACGCTCAATCTCACCTTCGCCCTGCACAAGAGCCGGTTCGTTGAGTTCACCGTCAAGCCGGTGACCGCTGCGGCCACATCAAACCAATCAAACCAATGAAAAGCAAAATCATCCTCATCAGCGTCGTTTTAATCCTCATCGCCGGCGCGGCCGCCGCCGGTTTTTTTTGTTTCCGGCTGGTCCGGCCGCAGGTCATTAATTTCGACAACGGCGACAAGCTGACGTTGCTTGGCGTGGATTACGGCAAGCGCCACGTCACGCCCGGCGCCAAGTCTTCCGCTCCCGCTGCGCGCAACGGCATGCAAAACAGCAAATCGTTCACCACGCCGAACGACACGCTGGTGGTCTGGCTGCGCCTTGAGCACGATCCACAGCAGTATCCCAATTACCAGTTTTTCATCTATGACAAAGCCGGCACCGCCTGCACGGAGGGCAACCGGAATTATTTCAACAACAACGGCGGCCAGCAGTCGAACGAAGTCTTCGCCATCCAGTTCGACGCGTTTCCGCGCCACGCGAGCCGGCTGGCCGTGCGCGTGCAGGGCTATGTCCAGAACGCGGGCCAGGTGTGGGCGCAGGAAAAATTCAAGTTCGCCAATCCCGTGAAAAAATCGTTCCCGAAATGGACGCCGGAGCCGCTGCCCGCCAAAAAGGAGGACGGGGGCTTGACGGTGACGCTGGACAAGTTCTCGTTCGGCGCAAACTCGTCCTTCAACCGCGACCAGGACAATCCGGACGACGCCATCAACAAGGGCGTTGAGGCTGTGTTTCACGTCGAGCAGAACGGAAAACCGGTCAAAAACTGGGAGCCGGCTTCCATCCAGACCTCCGACGCGACGGGGAACCGCATCTACGGCGGCGCCGGCATCCGGTGGCAGGACAAGGAAGGCACGACGACCTACCAGTGGGGACTGTGGCCCGACGAGGCCGCGTGGAAGGTCCGCTTTGAATTCTCCAAGCAATCCGGCTATGACGAGAACGAATTGTGGTCGGTCAAAAACATCCCGGTCCAGCCGGGATTGCGGCAGGATTTCTGGAATTACAACAACAACCGCCGCGACACCAACACGGTTGTTGGCGAAACCGATTTGAACGGCATCCACCTGAAGGTCTATCCGGCCAAACAGTTCACCGACGCGCCGCCCAACTCGCAACCGCAGGGCGGCCTGACCATTTCCGTCAAGCCCTCGCCGCCGGAAGGGATGCGCATGAACGTCACCCTGACCGACGACCAGGGCGGCAACGTCGAATACTGGAACAACGGCACCTGGAGCGACGGCAAGAGCACCACCTACCGCTACGGCTTGCGCGACCTCGCGGGCGCGACAAATCTCAACCTTACCATCGCGATGCATCAAAGCCATTACTTTGAATTCACCGTCAAACCCGCCGTCGCGGCGGCGGCCCAATGAGATTTGCGCCATGAAAAAAATCATTCTCTGGAGCGTTGCCGGCGTGTTGGTTCTTGGAACCGCCATCGCCGCACTCTGGTGGTCGAGCCGGCCCCAGGTGATCCTTTTGAAGGACGGCACGAAATTGACGCTCGTCGGCGTCACCTACGGCAAGCACCACGCTCCGCCCAAAATCAAGGTGGCCGGCACGCGCAACCGCGGCAGCGGGGCGTTTGACACCGAGAGCAATTCGATTGTCGTCTGGATCGAATCCGAGAGCAAAAAGTCGGGACCGAACCAGTGGCCGAATTATCAATTGTTCGTCTATGACAGCGCGGAAACGGCCTGCGTCACCACTTGGTCCCGCAGCGGCGCAAGCGAAATCAAGACCGGCGTTTATGTTCAAGGTTTCTCGTTGGACGCCTTTCCACGCTGGGACCGGAAAATCATCTTGCGCGTTGGCGCATGGAACAACACGGGCGGCGGAATGCAGGAAGCCAAGGGCCAGTTCGTCATTTCCAATCCCGCCCGCGTCAGTTCCTATGCCAAATGGACGCCGGAGCCGGTGCCGGATACGCAGTCCGACGGCGATTTGAACGTGACGCTGACGAAATTAAACAATGGCGTGCCCGGTTTCAACTCCGGCAGGGGCGTTTCGTCCAAAGACCCGATGAACAAGGCCGTGCTCGGCGTATTTCACTGCGAGCAGAAGGGCGTCGCTGCCACGAACTGGCAGGTGATGCGGATTGAAACTTCCGACGCCACGGGCAATCACGTCCAAAACAACAGTTGGAGCACCAGCCGCGACGAAAACGGCGACGCGACGATGACCTATCAATACGGCCTGTGGCCCGGCCAATCGCCGTGGAAATTGCGCGTGGAAATGTCGCGCACCTCCGGCTTCAACGACGGCGAAATGTGGACGGTGACAAACGTGCCGGTGCAGGCGGGCAGCCAGCAGGATTTATACAATTACAGTCCGCGCAACGGTCGGACAAACACCGTGTTTGCCGAGACCACCCTGAACGGCGTCCACTTGAAATTGTATCCGGCCATCCAGTTCACGGATCAAAATTTTGGCAACGGCCAGCGGCAGGGCGGCATCCACGTCACGACCGAGCCGAATAATTTGCCGGACGGCTATCGCCTTTCCATCCTCGCCACGGACGAGCAGGGCCGCGCGCTGGAAGGTTGGGGGCCAAACGGCGGCGGCGGCAATTACACCGAGCAGATTCAAAACCTGCGCGCCAAGGCTCTGACCGTCACCGTTGCCCTGCATAAAAGCCGTTTCATCGAGTTCACCGTCATGCCGGCAAAGCCATGAATGCGAACTAAGCCGGAGCAACTTTGCCGCTCGCCGAGGATTTTTCTCATTGAGTAAGAGGCCATGGCGGCTCACCTTTATTGCGAATGAAACCGGAAGCCGACAAAATACAAACCATCGGCAAAACCGGCGGCATGCCACCGCGCCTCATCCGCTTTGAGACCCTGCGTCGGCAAAGATCGTCCCGAGATTTGGTTTTGGTAAAACTGGCGTTTTGGGCGGTGCTGGCAGCCATCCTCGCGTTGGTAGTGGTTGTCATCTGGGGCTTGGCCACGGGCAAACCTTCGCCATACCCCGGCGACATGGATATCGGACCAAGCAGCGATCTGTTGTCCGGCAACTCGGTAAATATGATTAAGATGTGAAGACTGAATCCGAGACCGTCACGCTGGCCGGGCTGCGCCAGCGGTTGCATCGGCTCGCCTCGCCGGCGGACGCGAAATTCTTGCAGCGCTATTTCAAAACCGCGCCGGGTGAATACGGCGCCGGCGACTGTTTCATCGGCGTGCGCGTGCCAGCCTTGCGGCGGCTGGCGCGCGAGTTTCGGGCGTTGCCGCCGCCCGTCGCCACCAAATTGCTGCAATCACCTATTCACGAGGAACGGCTGCTGGCGCTGCTGATTTTGACGGACGCCTACGAACGCGCCGGCGAATCCGGGCGCGCCGCGATTTACCGGCTCTATCTGAAAAATCTGGCGCGCGTTAATAACTGGGACTTGGTGGACTGTTCCGCGCCGCGCATCGTCGGCCGGTATCTCGAAAAACAGTCGCGGAAAATTCTCTTTCGGCTGGCCCGCTCGAAAATTCTCTGGCGCCGGCGCGTTGCCGTCCTTGCGACGTTTTATTTCATCCGGCAGGGTGATTTTGCCGACGCGCTCCGGCTGGCTGAATTGTTGCTGGACGATGAACATGATTTGATCCACAAGGCCGTTGGCTGGATGCTGCGCGAAATCGGCAAACGTGACATGGCGACATTGAACAAGTTCCTCCGCAAATACGCCGCCCGGATGCCGCGAACCATGCTGCGCTACGCCATCGAAAAGTTGCCCGAACGCGAACGACAATCTCATCTTCAGACAGGAAAACACTGATCCATGCAAACACTCGTCGAGGATTTTCTTCAATACCTGCGCCACGAGCGCGGGATGTCGGACAACACGGCGAAAACCTACGCCGCGCTCCTCGGCAAATTCACCGCCTGGGCGGCGACGCAAAATCTCACGGACTGGAAATCGGTCGGGTTGAAGCATCTCATGGCGTTCCTTCAGCACGAACGCACGCGGAATCTGATGCCGGTGGGGCGAGCGTCCCCGCGAGCCGCTGCTGGCCCGAAGCAAAGCGACGACGGCTCGCGGGGTCTTGGCAGACGGCCACCGTCCTCGCCCCACCAGACTTCCGCCAAGCGTTTGAGCAGCGAAAGCATTTATCTCGAAATCGCGGCGCTCCGGGCGCTTTATCGCTTCGCCGAAAATGAAAAATTGCTGCCGGCCAACGTCGCGGAAAATCTGTCGCTACCGCGCCGGTGGCAGCGGCTGCCAAAGGCATTGAGCAACGATGAGATTTCAAAATTGCTCGCGCCCGAATCGCCCGCGACGCCGGAAAGCCTGTGCGACCAGGCGATTCTGGAACTCGCCTACGCCTCCGGCCTGCGCCTGTCCGAACTCAAGAACCTGCGGCTGGAACAGCTTCATCTCGAAGCCGGATTCATCAACGTCATCGGCAAGGGCAACAAGGAGCGCGTCGTGCCGGTCGGCAAAAAGGCGGTGGAGGCATTGAATCATTTCATTGAAACCGGGCGGCCCAAGCTCGTCACGCCCAAATCGCCCGCGGCGGTCTTCCTGACGAAGCGCGGCACGCCATTCGCGGCGGTCACGCTGTGGTTGCGCATCAAAAACCGCGTCCGCCGCGCGGGTGTGGAGCGCAACATCACGCCGCACATGCTGCGGCACAGCTTCGCCACGCACCTGCTGGAACACGGCGCGGATTTGCGCGTGATTCAGGAATTGCTTGGCCACGCAAACATCAGCACCACGGAAATTTACACGCACGTCACCGGCAACCGCCTTCGGGACATCCACCGAAAATTCCATCCGCGGCCATGACACGCCGCGCCAGGAATTGGCGCGCTTTGTCCTTGAGGGCGCGGGCGGTCTTGCTAGTATCGCCCAAGCGCAAGTGGAGTTGAAATTTGAAAACCAGACATGGCCTCGATTGCAAACCCATTGGCGGATACCGCTGTCGCGGTGAACGGTTTCGTTGAGACGACAGCAGGCCCGAAGCGCCGCCCCACGCTGCTGATTGTGGACGACGAGGACGGCCCGCGCCAGTCGTTGCGCGTGATTTTCAAGGACGATTACAACCTGCTCATGGCCGAGGACGGCCCGACGGCGATTGGGCTGGCGAAAAATCATGACATTGATGTCGCGGTTCTGGACATCCGCATGGCCGGCATGTCGGGCATTGAAGTTCTGGAGCGACTGAAATACGTGAAGCCCGAAATCGAGGCGATCATGATGACGGCGTTCGAGACGACCGACACCATCCGTCAGGCGCTCCGGCTCCGCGCGTGCGATTACATCAACAAGCCCTTCGACATCGCGACCATGCGCGCCGCCGTCAGCCAGGCGATGCAGCGCCGCGTGATCGAGAGCGAAATCCACACCAGCGCCGAAAAGGTGCAGGACCTGCTGGTCGAACTCCAAAACCAGCGCATCGAGGAACAGATCGCCAAGACACGGGGCGACATTTACGCCAGCATCATCCACGACATCAACGGCCCGCTCACCGTCATCTCCGGCTTCGTGCAGGTGCTCAACCGGCGGCTGGGCCGCAGCTCGCGGCTGGAACTGGAGGATTTGGAATTCATCAAGGACCGGCTGCGCATCATCGCGCGGCAGGTGGGCAACTGCGTCGAAATCTCCCGGCGCTATCTCGGTTTTTTGCGCCGCCAGCCTTCCGAATTCGTCCCGGCTGTGAGCGTCAACCAGTTGCTCCTCGACCTCGACCAGCTCGTCCGGGTCCATCCGAGCCTGCTGGAAAATGAATTCGGCGTGACGCCGCTGGCCGGAGACATCGCCGTCAAAATCAACGGCACGGATGTGATCCAGATTTTGCTGAACCTCGCGGTGAACGCCTTCCAATGCGCGCCGCAGCCGCACCGCGTCGAAATCAGCGGCGAAGTGCTGCACGCGCCGCTCGACCTGGCGAAGTTCAAGGACGGCCCGAATGACCGGCTGCTGAACATCGAGAGCATGGAGAACGCCGCGCCGCTGGTTAAATTCCGCGTGAGCGACACCGGCCCCGGCATTCCGCCGGGGGTGCTGCCGAAAATTTTCCAGCCTTATTTCACCACGAAGGGACCGCGGCAGGGCACCGGCCTCGGACTGAACATCGTCCAGCGGCTCATCAAGGAAGGCAACGGCGCGCTGCACTGCCACACCCTCGTGGGCGAAGGCACGACCTTCACGGTTTATCTGCCGGGTGTGAATCTGGCGAAGTGAAAATTCAAATCACCGCCGCGTTTATTTGTCGTTTCTGATTTTGTGACCACTGACACTGGTCGCAAATGTCACACCGCGTTGTCGCCGCGTTCCTCGGTGCGGATGCGGTAGGCGTCGTCAATGGTGGAGACAAAAACCTTGCCGTCGCCAATCTTGCCGGTCTTGGCCGCCTTGATGATGGCCTGGATGGCCTGCTCCGCCAGCGCGTCCGGAAGCACGGTTTCGACTTTGATCTTGGGCAGAAAGTCCACGGTATATTCGCTGCCGCGATAAATTTCGGTGTGGCCTTTCTGCCGGCCAAAACCTTTCACTTCGGAGACGGTCATGCCTTGGATGCCGATTTCGTTCAGCGCGGTTTTGACGTCGTTCAACTTGAACGGATTGATGATGGCTTCGATTTTCTTCATAGATCCTCCGTTGGTTAATCCGTGTAAGCGCGTTCGCCGTGTTGCGTGAGGTCAAGGCCGGCGTCCTCGTCTTCGACATCCACGCGCAGGCCGACCAGTTTGTCCACCAGCTTGAGAAGGATGAACGACGCGACGCCCGCCAAGATTGCCGTGAAGATGACCCCGATGGCCTGGTTGAAAAATTGCGCGGTGCCGCCCACGAGTGAAACGGCAACGCCGTTGGCGTGGAAGGTGTTCGCAATCGCCGGGTTCACGACCGCGCTCGCCAGAAAACCGAGCATCAACATGCCGGTCATGCTGCCGATGGCGTGGACGCCAAACACGTCCAGCGAATCGTCATAGGCGAACCGCGCCTTCAATTTCGTCACGGCAAAATAACAAATGACGCCCGCGGCCAGCCCGATGCAAAACGCCGCCGGCACCGAAACGAACCCCGACGCGGGCGTGACGGTGGCCAGTCCCGCAACCATGCCGGATGCCGCGCCGAGCACGCTGGGCCTGCCTTTGTGGAGCCATTCGGTCGCCGCCCAGCTCAACGCGGCGGCGGCGGCGGAAAAATGCGTCGCGGCGAACGCGCTGGTGGCGAGACTCCCGGCGTTCAGCGCGCTGCCAGCGTTGAATCCGAACCAGCCGACCCAAAGCAGCCCCGCACCGATGAGGCTCAACACGACGTTGTGCGGCAGCATCGGTTCCTGCGGATAACCGCTTCGCCTGCCGAGCACGAGCGCGCATACGAGCGCCGAGACGCCGGAGCTGATATGCACCACCGTGCCGCCCGCGAAATCCAGCACCGGAATTTTGCAGCCGTCCGACGCCCAGTTGAACAGGCCGCCCTTGCCCCAGACCATGTGGCAGAGCGGAAAATAAACAATCGTGACCCAGAGCACCGTGAACAGGACGTAGGCCTTGAACCGGATTCGTTCCGCGACCGCGCCGCTGATGAGCGCGGGCGTGATGATGGCGAACATCATCTGGAACAGCATGAAGCTCTGTTGCGGCACCGTGCCCGCGTAATCCGCGTTCGGTTCGCCGCCGACGCCATGCAGCAGAAAATAGGTCAACGGATTCCCAACGAACGCATTGCCCGGCGCGAACGCCATGCTGTAGCCGAACAGCATCCACAGCGTTGACACCAGCGCCATGAGAATCAGGCTGTGCATCATCGTGGAGAGGACGTTTTTGCTGCGCACCAGCCCGCCATAAAACAAAATCAGCCCCGGCGCGGTCATCATCAACACCAGCGCGCAACTGGCGAGCAGCCACGCGTTGTCGCCGTTGTTGATGGCAGCCGGCTGCGAAGCCGCCTCCAGCTTGGCAACCCGCGCTGACAGCGACGCGGTGTCATCGGCGGCGTTCGCCAGCGTTGCGCCAAATCCAAGCAATACGCAGGCGATGGGCAAAAGCAGGAGCAGTTGAATGGATTTGGTAAAATGACGAATTTGGTTCATGGCAATGAAATTTGTTCGCGCGCGGACAATTCGGCGTCATTGAAAAAACTTTCCCACCGGCCTCCGGTGCCGGGTGACAATGAAACGCCATCGTTCATGGCCATACAATGAAGCCTGCGGATGAATTAAGTCCAGCCGAATTTTGGCAATCCCTTGCCCAATTTTAACCATCCAGCCACCGCCGGTTTGCATTGGAGACTGGCGAAAGATTCTTAACGGCCGCCTTCCCGCCGCTCCCGGTGCGGCGGCTGGAGCTTGTGCAACGCGCGGCGCAGCGATTCAAGCTCGCGTTCGTCGGCGAACTTCTGGTGCTCGGCCAGCTCCACCAGCCGCAAAACCTCCTCCATCTGCTCCAGCGCCTGTTCCAATGACTCGACGATTTGCCTGACTTCTTCAACGGTCCGGCCAATGACTGAACCGCCCGGCTTCACGGCGTGACCTGTGGAGCAGCCGGGTTCGGCGGGGCGCTGGGGTTTATTGGTTTTCCACTGGGCAGGCGCGGCGGGAACTGTGGCGGGAACCACAGCGGGAACGGGCGGTTGAATTTTTTGCTTCGACGGCGCGGGGCGCACCGGCATCTCATGCAGGCGAATTGGCGGCTCGATTTGTTTTGCCGGCGATCCGGCCTGCGCAAGTTGCTCGGATACTGGTGTGACCGGTGCGGGCGCGGCAACTTCCCCGGACGCGGCGGCCTGGATTTTCGGCTCCTCTGGCGCGGGACCGGCAATTTCTGCAGCCGGCGCGCCTGGCGATGACCGGCGCGGGCCGCGACCGCGACCGCCGCGACGACCGCGTCGGCGTCCGCCGCCCGGACTTCGCGGGTGCGCGGGCGGATTCGATCCGGTTGGTTGTTTTTCCAGCATTTGCCGCGGCAGCATGACGCGCCGCCGGAGAAAAGCAATGGCGAATTGCGACTACTTTTTCACAAACAGCGCGAGCGAGGCCGTGAAACCGTGCAGATAATTTTTTTCGCCGACGGGGCCGATCTCGCCGTTGCCGAAGAAACCGGCGAGGCCGAGCGGGCCGATCTGTTGTTGCACCAGCCCGGCATCGTGGTCCGGCGCGCCGAAAAGATTCCGTCCGCGGCCGTTGCAGCAGCAGAGGCAGCCGCCGTAAATCGTCGCGCCGCCAAGCTGTTTTTTGGCGCGTGCGAGCAGTTCGTTCATGTCCTCGGTCGCCGCCGCCGCGTCGCGCCGCTGGAATTGCATCATCTGCCCCGCGCGCGGGAGCGCCCCGACGGCCAGCACGCCGGAATTAGGGTCGCCGCCGATGAGATTGCGCACAAGAAAATCGCCGCGATGAAAATCCTCGAGGTATTGGTTGACGACCAGCCCGATCAACAGATTGCCGCGCGCCTTTTGTTTTTCGGCGAGCGGAAGTTTCTGAAACGTTTCCTCAAGCACGGTGTAAGCTGGACGATTGGCGATCTGATGAATCAAATTGCGCTCGACGCGAGTGAGTGTCCAGCTTTCGCCGATGGGCGTGCAGCCCTGCGAAATGACACCTTCCAGTTTCACGCCGCCCCCGACGGAAACCGCCACGCCGCCGTCCTCGAAGACGTCGCCGTTCAGATAAACCTGTGTGGTCTGGTCCGAAATATTCCCGCTGGCCAGCCCGCCAAATGTTGGCGTCGGCGCATAGGCTTCATTCCAGCCGCGCATCCAGCCTTCCGAATCGAGGTGAAACGGGTCAATGAAAACGAGCCAGCCGTTGGTCTGCTTCGGTTCGACACCGGTTTCGAGATGCCAATACGCGCCGTGGGCCTCTTCGACCTGCGCCTGCGTGAAATGAACGCCCTTCAATTCCGCGCCGGGCAGCGAATAGAGCGCGAGCGCCAGCCCGCCAGAGTCTTCAATTTCGCGCGCGCCGGCGATCAGCCCGGCGCTCGAACAGCCCGCCAGCAGCGGAATGCGCGCGTGAACGCGCAGTATTTCCAGCGCCGCTTTCGCGTGCGGGAAAAATTTCGGCGACATGAACACGAGGCCGAGCGAAATTTGCGGCGCTGGCAGTTGCCGCCGCAGGTTCTCCGCCCAGTCGCGCAGGCCGGTTTCGTCAAAACCGCCCGCCCAGTGCGCCGCGATGGAAAATTCGCTGTTCACAACTCTACCTCAACCATGCCACAACTTTCTCGCCCGACCAAATTTCTTTCACCGGCTGGCGTTCGCGCGCGACGGCGGCGTGCCGGCCATTCACGAGAATTTCGGCGGCGAGCGGACGTGAATTGTAATTCGATGCCTGCGCGAAGCCATACGCGCCCGCGCTCATCAGCGCGAGATAATCGCCCTCGCCGGCTTTTGGCAGCGGCCGGTCCTTGCAAAAATAATCGCTGGATTCGCAAATCCCGCCGACGACGTCGGAGGGAATTTTCAAGCCGCCCTTTTTCGAGAGCGGAACGATTTCATGGTGGGCGTCGTAAAACGCCGGGCGGATCAGGTCATTCATCGCCGCGTCCACGATGATGAAATTTTTCCGGCCCGTGCGTTTCACATATTCGACGCGCGTGACGAGAATGCCCGCGTTGCCGGCGATAAAACGGCCGGGTTCAATGAGAATTTTCAAATCAAGCCGCCGGAGCGGCGGCACGAGACGTCCGGCGTATTTCTGCGGCGTCAAAATGTTTTTCGACGCGGCTGTTTTCCACCACGCCGCCGCGCCGCTGTCCAGCGCCGGCTGGTAGACGATCCCCAGTCCGCCGCCAATGCTGAAAAATTCCAGCGCATATTGTTCTTTCAACCGATTCACAAGCGGCAGGACTTTGCGCACCGCCTTTTCGAACGGGGTCGCCTCGGTGATTTGCGAGCCGATGTGCATCTGCAATCCGCGCAGCCGCAGGTTTTTCAGTTTGCTCGCGCGGGCATAGACGCCCTCGACCTGCTCGAATTGAACGCCGAATTTGTTTTCGTAGGTGCCGGTGGTGATTTTCGCGTGCGTGCGGGCGTCCACGCCCGGATTCACCCGCACGGCGACGGGCGCGATTTTATTGAGCCGCGCGGCGACGCGGTTAATGCGGCGCAATTCCGGCTCGCTCTCGGCGTTGAACGAATAAATGTTTTGCCGCAGCGCGAATTCAATCTCCTCATCCGTTTTGCCGACGCCGGCGAAAACGCACAGGCGCGGGTCGCCGCCCGCCGCGATGACCCGCTGCAATTCGCCGCCGCTGACAATGTCGAAGCCGGCGCCGAGATTCGCCAGCGTCCGCAGCACGGAAAGATTTGAATTCGCCTTCATCGCGAAGCAAATCAGGTGGTCGAGCGGCGCGAGCGCGGCGTCGAGCTTTTGGAAATGATCCGTCAGCGTCCGCTGCGAATAGACGTAGAGCGGCGTGCCGTGTTTTTTGGCCAGAGACCCGACAGCAACGCCCTCGCAAAACAATTGGTTTCCGACATAACGAAAATCATGCATACCGGCTTCATTTTAGAGTCCGGCGGGCAAAGTTCAATTCGCAATAAAAAGCCCGCCGGAAAATTCCGGCGGGCGCGGTCAAAAGAACATTTCAAGGCTCGGCCAGAATCGCCGCGCGCTCTTTTTGGTATTCTTCGGGCGAAACCTGGTTGGCCATGTATCTCGCAAGCAGGGCCTGCAATTTTGCCTCCTTCTGCGCAGAAACGGGAACCGGCGGCGCTTCAATCGGCTTCAAGCCCAGTGTTTTTCCGGCGTAATTCACCTTGGCTGGCGGTGGCGGTTGGACAACGGGTGCGACTGCCACCGCTGCGGGTTTCGCCTTTTTCGCCTTGGAAACCGGCTTGTTTTTCGCCGGTTTCACCACGTTAGACGCCGGATTTGTCGGCTGGCCCGCCTTTGCCCGCTCTGCGCCGGAAGGAGTCACCACAATGACCGGTGGCGGAGTGGTTTCGGGAACCGCTGTCGCAGCCGCCTTGGCCTTGGCTTTGGCCTGTGCCTTGGCGGTGGCTTCGGCGGCGGTCTTTTGCTCCGCGGCTATTTTGTCCGCTTCTTTTTTGGCCTTCAATTCGGCGGCGGCCTGTTGCGCATCGGCCTTGGCCTTGGCTTTGACCTGTGCCTTGGCGGTGGCTTCAGCGGCGGCCTTTTGCTCCGCGGCTATTTTGTCTGCTTCCTTTTTGGCCTTCAATTCGGCGGCGGCCTGCTGCGCATCCGCCTTGGCCTTGGCTTTGGCCTGCGCCTTGGCGGTGGCTTCAGCGGCGGCCTTTTGCTCCGCAGCTATTTTGTCTGCTTCCTTTTTGGCCTTCAATTCAGCGGCGGCCTGCTGCGCGTCTGCCTTGGCTTTCGCATCGGCCTGCGCCTTGGCAGTGGCTTCAGCGGCGGCCTTTTGCTCCGCGGCGATTCTGTCCGCTTCCTTTTTGGCCTTCAATTCGGCGGCGGCCTGGTCAGTTTCCTGTTCCAGTTTGGCTTTGGCGGCGACCGGCTTGTTGTCCGGCGGGATCACCACACTGGCCGGCGGGGCAGGACTGGCCGGCTGGTTTTGTTGCGCGTTCAGCCCGCTCATTTTGTCCTTAAACGCCGCGCGCGCGGCGGCCTGGGCCGGGGTGTCCTGCGTGCTTGCCGGAGCCACCGGTGTTTCCGGCGGAGTTGTCGCCTGGGCGGATTGTGTTTTAACGGGCGGTGGAACAACTGGAACAACTGGGGCCGGCGTTTGATTCGCGGGCGGCTTGGGCTGCGCCACTGTCGTTGCCGCCGGCGTCAGGATAATCGCGGGGGCCATCCTTTGATTTGTGGGCGCGCCTTGCTGCGCGTTCAGTTCGTTGATTTTTTTCATCAACGCCGCTCGCGCGTCGGCTTGCGCCGAATTGTCCTGCGCGCGGACGGTGAAAACACCCGCCAAGACCGCCGCGGCGCAAACTGCTGATAACAAGTTGTGAATTCGCATAACGTTTTCTTACGCTAATTCATCGCCGGAAGCAACAGCTTTTCCGCCGGACGGAAACAGCCGCCGCCATGCAAACGGCAGCGGACTGGCCAGCGTCGAATACAGCATGAGGCCGCGCACCTCGCCGCGCGAAACTTTCACGCGCTGCTGCAATTCGGTGACGCCGGCTGCGCGCAATCTTTTAATCGTCCGCACGCCGATCAAAACCGGCCACGCGCACGCCAGCCGGACGCGGAACTGGCCGAACGGCAGCGTATTCGTGTAATTCCAGCCCGCGCGCAGGTGTGACTCCGCCAGGTCCAGATATTCGCGGTAAATTTTCAGGAATTTCGCCTCGGTCGCCGGCGACAGCAGGGTCTCCGGGAACAATTTCACCTGCTCCAGTTTTTCCATCGGCAGATAGCAGCGGCCTTTTTTCAAATCCGCCGGCAGATCGCGCAGGATGTTCACCAGTTGCAGCCCCTTGCCAAACCGGATGCCGTCCGCGATGAATTGTTTTTCGTCCAGTTCCACCTGGGGGAACAAATGCACGAGGCAGATTTTTGTCCAGAACTCGCCGACGCAGCCGGCCACGCGATAGGTGTAGTCATCCAGCTCGGCGTCGGTTTCCAGCGCAATGATATGTTGACTGGGGGGGCGGGCGTCCCCGCGAGCCGCGAGTGTGGAAGACGGCCCGCCGGGTGTCTCGCCCCACCTGCCAAACCACTGCAAATCCAGTTCCTGCCCGCCAGTGATGGTCGTGAGAACTTCGCGAACCAGTATCAAATCCTCCACTGAAAGCGTCTGGAGCAGAGCCAGGCTGTCCTCGACTTTTTCCAGCAGCACGCGCTCGGCTGGCGAACCCTGTTGCCGGGCGAGTTCGCCGAAATTCAGCGGCGCGGAATTATGGCCGCGAATCCGTTTGCGCAGCGCCTGCAGCGCGTCGAGCCGTTGCGCGAGCGGGACGAGTTCCGTGTCGGCGATGGTGTCGGTCGTGCGCGCGAGCAGGTAGGCGAGGCCGATTTGCGGGCGCACTGCCGCCGGCAGCACGCGCAGCGTCAGGTAAAACGAGCGCGACGTCGCCTTGAGCAGATCGTTTAAGTTCCCGGCCATTTGTTCCGTGAGAATAGTTCTTTCCGCCCGCTTCGCCAACTAAAGTCGTGAGGCGTGAATTTGTGCGATGCAAGAGCGCCAGGGGGCTGGCGCAGTCCAAGACGCTTCGCGCATTTGTGCGTCGCAAGTGAACGCGCCAGCGTCTTGGACTGCGGCAGCCCTCTGCCGCTTTCTTCTGCGGGTAATGGAAATTTGACTTCACTTCCTGCCGCACGCGAACCATCGTTATTTCATGCCTGAACCGAAAACACCTTGGCCGCACGCCCCCACGCACCAGCTTTCCGGTCGCGGAACTTATTTTGTGACAGCTTCGACTTATCAAAAGACGCACCACTTTCATGGCGCGAAACGGCTGCGGGTTTTGCAGCGCGGTTTGCTGACCGTGGCGGAAAAGTTTGGTTGGCAACTGGAGGCATGGGCGGTGTTCTCAAATCATTACCATTTCATTGCCCACTCGCCTGCCGATGCCGATGACGCTTCCAGCTTGAGCGACATGTTGAGCCTGTTGCACGTCAAGACGGCGGAGTGGGTGAACAAGCTCGACAAGTCGCCGGGACGGCAAGTCTGGTTCAACTTCCGCGAAACCAGGCTCACGCATCAACGCTCGTATCTGGCGCGGCTGAATTATGTCCATCAAAATGCCGTGAAACATGGGCTGGTGCTAGTGGCTTGCCAGTATCCGTGGTGTTCGGCGGCTTGGTTTGAACGCACAGCCTCGACGGCGATGGTAAAATCCATTTACCGGTTCAAGACGGACCGGATTTCGGTGGCGGATGAATTTGAAGTGGACGCAAATTGGCAGATGTGAAAAAGCGCCAGAGGGCAGGCGCAGTCCAAGACGCTGGCGCGAATTTCTATGGCTTCCGTGAGCGCGAAGCGTCCTGGACTGCGGTAGCCCTCTACCGCTCTTACGGGCGCACGCGCAGCGTCAGATAAAACGAGCGCGACGTCGCCTTGAGCAAATCATTTAACGCATTTGGCATTTTTAGACAGACCAATTTTCAAAATTCAATTTGCGCCGCCGATTTAATTCACATGAATTTGCGTCGTTTGAAAACTGCAACGTCCGCTACGGAAAGTTCAAACCATTCGCCGTTCTTCCGTTTTGCCGAAAAACGGTTATGCCAATAAGCTTCAATGCCACTTGGATCGTCAGTTCGAATAACATGAATCGTTTTGGCCTTTTCAGGAAGTTGAATAGCGAGTTCGTATTCTCGCCGCCCAGCAGAGTTTGCTCTTCCAATTTTATAGAAATGACCTGATTTGATTAAATATACAAAACCAATTTGTCCTTCTTCTTGGATTTGGGTTTTGTCAGAAGGATTTTGGTTTTTGGCGATATACTCTTCACACAGAGGAACAATGTTTTTGTATTTTGTGTTGCTCTGACAATGCTCAAGCAATTTGTTTACAAGGTCTATCTTTGTTCCGAAATGGTTGTCAAATGTTGCGTCGGCTGGGAATTCAGAATCCGTGCGGGCTTTGAGACGCATATCGCCCAAAGCTGGAAGCCGACCGAGTTCTTGCGCGAAGTTCGCATATCTATCAAGGAGATCTGTTTTGCTGTAAGCACGTTGAGGTTCATTTGGAACAAGACCGGCTTCACGTAGAGCATCACTCCAGCGAGCCCAAATTTTGCCGAACCAATCTGCCTTTTTTATTCCAGTCTCTTTTTGGAACGTTTTCTCTCCGGGCGGCGCCCCGCCGTTTGCTTCAGCAACTCTATTAATTTCTTGAAGAATGTGCGACTTGTTCATAGAAATTTTTCACGAAAGCTGTTCCCGCCAGCGCGCCAGTTGCTTAGCGACTTCCTTCGTGCCCGGTGCGCCGGTCAGATTC
>JBEKRA010000001.1:0-28083 GCA_049519195.1 Verrucomicrobiota bacterium | reverse complement strand
GCCGTAGAACGAGTAACCGCGCACCACTTTCGCGCGCGGCATGGAAAGCATCTTGGTGGTGATGGGATAGGTGACCTGGTCCTCGACGATGTTTGGCGCCTGGCCTTCCCACGGCGTGTAAATGATGACCTGCGTGTCGGACAGGTCGGGGATGGCGTCGAGCGGGATATTGCGCAACGCGTAAACGCCGCCGAGCACCAGCACCACCGTCACCAGCAGGACGATGAACTTGTTCTTGAGCGAAAAATCTATGATGCGCGTGAGCATATTTTTGTCAGGTGGAACGGGCGTCGCGCCCGTCAAATTCGGCGTCACGCCGAATTTCGTTGGGGGAGGTGGATCGCTGGTTCATTGACAATGGTGGAGCAATCGTCCGCCTGCCAACGGTTTCGGGCGCGACGCCCGAAACAACAGGCCGGAGGCCTGTGCCACCCCAAAACGAACTGTTATGAACATTCAGCATTCGCATTTCCTCGTTGGTCATTTTTCAACTGGCACCAGATTCATCCCGCACTCCGGGCATTTGCCGGGCTTGTCAGAAATCACATCGGGATGCATCGGGCAGGTGTAAAGCTGCTTGGCTGCCGACTGCGTGTTGGAGGCTGAAATGGTATTTGTTGTCGCTGAATTCGTGGCTGCTCCCGGCGGCGCCATCACCGGAATTAATGTCATGGCGCAAATGGGACATTTGCCCGGCTTGTCTTCATGAACGCTCGCGTGCTCCGGCATCGGGCAGACATAGACCACGCCTTCAGCCGCTTCAGCCTGGTGGGGCGAGCGTCCTCGCGAGCCGTCTATGGTCGGAGAATTGGTTGTGCTATTCGGCTCGCCAGTAGTCTCGCCCCACCCCAAATTGCCATTCATTTTCTGGATTGCCTCGCGCAACTGGCTTTCTGAATCCAGCATGAATTGTCCGGAGGCGACGACCCGCTCGCCTTCCTGCAAACCGCTGATGACTTCAACCATGTCATGTTCCGATTCCGGGCCGAGCGCGACCATGCACGGGTCAAATTTGCCACCGGGCAGCGCGACGAACACCGTGTTTCTCTCGCCGCTGCGCAGCACCGCCGAATCCGGCACCAGCAACGCGGAGGCTTCCAATTCCGCCGTGATTTGCGCCGAGACGAACATGCCGGGCTTCAGGAAATAACCGGGGTTCTCAAATTCCAGCCGCACCTTCGCCGTGCGCGTCTTTTCATCCACGTTCGGATAAACATAGGTGACGCGCCCGCGAAATTCGCGGTCCGGCAGCGACGACAATTTGACGGTCGCCTCCTGGCCGAGCTGGACGTAGGGCAAATCCTGCTCGTAAACCTGCGCGAAAACCCAGACGATGCCGAGGTCGGCCAGCCGGTAAAGCTTCATGCCGGCCTCCACCATCTGGCCCTGCACGACATTTTTCTCAATCACGAATCCATCCGCCGGCGCGAGGATTTCCAGTGTCTTCTTTGGCGCGGGCGATTTTTCCAACTTGGCGATTTGCGCGTCCGAGATGTCAAAAAATTTCAACTTGTCCCGAGCCGCCTCGCGCAGCGTCGTCCCGCCTGAACCGTTCGTCGAATTCAACATGGCCAGATATTCGGCCTCGGCGCTGTAAAGTTCCGGCGAGTAAATTTCAAACAACGGCTCGCCGCGATGCACCAACTTGCCGGTGGCGTCCACGTCCAGCTTTTCAATCCAGCCCTTGAACTTCGTCGTCACGTCCGCCAACGCGGTTTCGTTGTAATCAATTGTGCCGACGGTGCGGATGGTCCGGCGCAGCGGGCCGCGCGCGACTTCCGTCGTCTGGATGTTCATCAACTGAATCGTCGCCGGGTCAACGATGATGGCCGACGATGACGCCTCCCCGGCACGCGCGGTTTTGTGAACCGGTTCAAGTTTCATGCCGCAAATCGGGCAGTTGCCGGGATGATCCTGAATGATCCACGGGTGCATCCCGCAGGTGTAAAGCGTTTTCCCGGAAGAAGCGGCGGTGGCGTTGGTTGCTTCCGGCTGGATGGAATTGTCGGCGGCGAACACGCACAAACCCATCGCCGTGATGAGCAGCATTCCGATCAAAAGGCGCATTTTCAAAATCCTCAAGCGCCAGAGGACTGGCGCACTCCAGGACGCTTCGCGCACGCTGGACGCATCGTCAAACGCGCCAGCGTTTTGGACTGCGGCGGCCCTCCGCCGCTTTTCGATCCGCGCCATGCTTCGGCGGAGAAATATCCAGGTTAAAATCATTTTCAATTTCGATTTCATAAAATTTCAAGGTTGAGGGGTATTCGACAAAAGCGGCGCGTTTGCCGGCGGCACACCGGCAACCATGAGTGATAATTCCGCCAGCGCCAGCTCGCGGTCGGTCCGGGCTAGAACGGCTTCCAGTTGCAAATCCAACACCGTTCGATCTGCGTCGGTCATGGCGGAAAAATCCATCGTGCCGGTGCGATAACCGGCGCGGACGGTTTCAACGGATTGACGCGCCTTGGGAATCAATTCTTTCTCAATCAGTGTTAGATTGCGGCTGGTTTCACGGCAGGCAAACGACTTCTCGGCAAAACTCACGGCAAGGTCAATTTGCGCCGCCTTCAGCCGCGATTTTGCCGCCAGCTCGTTTGCCTGTGCCTGTGCGATTTCCGCCGCGAGCTTGTCGCGCCAGATGGGCAGCGTCATGCCCGCCAGCGGACGGAACATCGTGGGCGAGGCCTTGACATCGGCCATCAAGCCGAGGCTGAAATCCGGCACGCGCTCCTTGTAAGCCATCGCAATCCCGGCTTCGGCGGCGCGCACGTCGGCAGCCATCGCCGCAAGCTGCGGATTGTGCGCGAACGCAAAACGAAACAGTTCGTCAGCGTCGGGGTTTTCGCCGCTCGTTTCAAAATGCGCTGGTGTTGGCGGATCTGGTTGTTCGGGCGTCAGACCCAGCGCGGCCTTGAAATTTTCCAGCAACGAACCCCGTGAGTCTTCGAGATTGGCGATTTCATTGCGGATGCGGTCGAGTTCGCTTTGGACGCGCAGCACATCCGGCAGCGATGCCATGCCCGCCATGCCTTGGGCGCGGAGAACGCGCTCCTGATTTTCCAGCAACGCAAGCGTCGCGCGTTTGAGGTGAAGCTGTTCGTCCAACAGGCCAAGCTTGTAATAGGCGTTTTTCAGGTTGAACGCGGTTTGCAGCACTGCGCTTTCAAACGCGAAGTATTTGCCCCGGCTTTCCGCGCCGGCGACTCTGGCGCGCGCCTTGAGTTTGCCGGGGCCGGGAAATTCCTGGAGAAAACCGGGCATCAAGTTCATCACGATGTCCGCGATGTCCGATTGGAAGGTCAATTGAGGGTCCGGCAGCGAACGGGCGACCGTTATGCCTTCGATGGACGCCGCCCAATCGTAATATGCCGTCGCAACCTGCGGCTGGTTGAGCAGCGCGGACGCGACAAAATTGCTCAAGCTCGAATCCGGTGTCAACTCCGGCAAAGCCGGGCGGTTGGCGGGCCGGTATTGACCGGCGACAGCGCCAAAATCCTGGCGCGCCTGCTTTTCGCCCGATGTCTGGATGCCCCGGCAACCGGCGAGCACCAGCCCGCCGACGGCAAACACACATAAGATGGCAACTGACTTCATAAATTTTCGATTATTAACGCATTTCACGGACACAACAAATTCACGGATACAAAACGGACTGGGACGCAGCGCGCCGTTCATGGGCACACTGCGGGTGTGGGAGGAGAAAAATCAGATCAGCCGGGCGCAGTTCCTCGCGTAAAGCGGACTGCCCTTCGTCACAAGCGAGATTTGAGTGGTGGACGAAAGTTTGGAAACCGGGGCGTCAGGCAAAACCCAGACCAGAGCGTTGGGTGCAAGAAATGAAACTTGGTTCTGGCCGCCAGTCTGCGCCGGAACCGCCGGGGCCGGCTTCGAATCCGACGCCGGTTTTGGCGAGCAGCACGGCATTTTGCAGCCATGCTGGCAGCACGCGGGAACCGGCTGTTTCGCGCGGCACACCGGCAACGGCGTTTGCGCGAGCAGGAACGGTGTTCCCGCCAGCACCAGGCTGCAAATGATGGCCCACGTCGTTTTCACGTTTCTAATGTCATGCACCCGCCGGGAAACCGCCAGGCTTTTTTGACGTGAATCCGTCAATTTTTAGCGTCCTTGGCTTTCACCTTGGCCTCGGCATCGTGGACGATCTTCATGTATTTGTCCGGGTCGGCAAGAAATTTCGACTTGCACATCGGACAACAAAATTTGATTTCCTGATTGATGCCCTTGTTGGTATAGACGAACACGATCGGGTCGCCCATCCCGCCGAGTTTATCGCCGGACACGACGCAGGTTTGCAGCGGATACGGCGTGGGTTTGGATTCGGCGGCTTTGACGGCATTGGTGCCGTCGGCGTGGATGATTGCCGGCACCATGGCGAACACCGCGGCCAAAACCAGTCCGGTCGCCACCCGGCGGCTGATGCGATTGAATAATTTCATGATATTGATTTGTTTAGTTGTGCGCCCGCTTTTGGTGCGCTGACTATGCTTACACCACTAAAGCTGAAATCCCTCAACTAATTTTGGAATTTCCCGCACAACCGCCTCAAAGATGGCCTTCTGAATGAAATTAGCAAGTAGTCGGGGTGGCAAAACCGCCAGTTTTGCAGCCCAACAATCCGTCTTCAGGTGACGGCCTGGCGCATCGCCGCGAACAGACCTTTCCCCGATTCCGGCGCGACGGGTGTCTTGGATTTCGAGTCGGAATGTTCGACAAGTTCCTCCGGCAGTTCCTTCAGGAACGGCGACGGATGGCATGGCAGCACCTGGCCGTATTTCTTCCGCCCGCCGCAATGGCTGATGGTGAGCGTCTGCATCGCTCGCGTCACCGCCACGTAAAATAGCCGCCGCTCCTCGTCAAGCGTGCCTTCGGCCTTGGACCGCGAGTGCGGCAACAGTCCGTCCTCCAGCCCGACGATGAAGACGTGCGGGAATTCCAGCCCCTTGCACGAGTGCATCGTGATAAGCGTTACGGCGTCGCCGGTGTTTTCCTCCTCCTCCTCGCGCTCGGTGTCGAGCGTGATTTCTTCGATAAAATTTCCCAGCCGCTCGGCGGGTGATGAGCCGCCGCCCGCCGGGCGGTCCATTGTCGCCATGAATTCCTTCAGATTGCGGACGCGGCCCTCACTGTTCTCCGGATTCTTTTCCTGACGGCGAAGTTCGGCGAAATAACCGGTCTCGTTCAGGAAATGGTCGGCCCATCGCGCGAGCATGAAAGTAGTGGCACAGGCATCTTGCCTGTGTATTTCTGGGCTTGTCTTGCTTTCGGAACTCACAGGCAAGATGCCTGTGCCACTACCGAGTTGCCCGCGTGTCCGCTCGACGAATTCCACAAACGCCTCGATGCTTTTGCGCGTGTTGGACTGGAACGTCGTCGTCACCAGCGGATTTTTCATCGCGGTGAAGACGGAACATTTCCGGTCGTGGCTCGCGCCGAGCAGCCGTTCCATCGTCACGTCGCTCAAGCCGCGCGCCGGCACATTGGCGATGCGCAAAAGGCTGATGTCATCGTGCGGGTTCAGGAACATTTTCAGGTAGGCGAGAAAATCCTTCACCTCGCGCCGATCAAAGAAGCTCTGGCCGCCGATCAAATGATAGCGCACGCCGGCGGTGCGTAGCGCGGTTTCAAGCGGACGCGACTGCTGGTTCGTGCGGAAGAGGATCGCGCAATCCCGCCAAGGCGTCCGGTGCGCCAGCCGCTTGAATTCAATCTGCGCCACGATTTCGCGCGCCTCGGTTTCGTCGTTGTTAAACGTGTGCAACTGGATTTTCCCGCCCGCGCCCTTGCTTGACCACAGCGATTTGCCGCGCCGCCGGACGTTGTGCTTGATGATGGCGTTGGCGGCGTTGAGAATCGTCCTGGTGCTGCGGTAATTCTGCTCCAGCTTGATGATTTTGACCTCGGGGAAATGCTTTTCCATGTCGAGCAGGTTGGCGATCTCCGCGCCGCGCCAGCCGTAGATGCTCTGGTCGTCGTCGCCGACCACGCAGAGATTCCGGTGCTCCTTCGTGAGCGCGTGGACCAGCTCAAATTGCGCGGCGTTCGTGTCCTGATACTCGTCCACCATGACGTAACGAAATTTCGCGCGGCAGGCTGCGAGCGTGTCAGGCTGCTCGCGGAACAGCCGCAGCGTGAGCAGGATCAAATCATCAAAATCCACGGCGTTGCAGGCGTGCAATGCGGATTCGTAACGCTTGGCAATGTGCTGCGCCAGCGCGCGGACGCTCGGATCACCAAATAGTGGCACAGGCGTCCCGCCTGTGTGTTTCTTTTCAGAACCTGACAGGCAAGACGCCTGTGCCACTTGATTTTTGAATTTGCTCAACACCGCCAGCACCGCGCCGGGGTCAACCTTCTCGCCCTTCGCGGAAATGCTGCTCAAAATCTTTTTGACCGCGCCAAGCTGCTCCGATTCGTCGTAGATGACGAAATTGCGCTTGTAGCCGAGCTTTTCGATGTGCTGCCGCAAAATGCGGACGCAGAGCGAGTGAAACGTGCAGATTGTTGGTTGAGAGTTGAGGGTTGAGAGTTGAGGGTCAGAATTGGCGCGCGGGCGCGGCACAAGTTTTTTCACCCGCTCCTGCATTTCGCGCGCGGCCTTGTTGGTGAACGTGACGCCGAGGATGTGCGTCGGCGAAATCCCGCGCGCGACCATGTGCGCGATGCGGAACGTGATGACGCGCGTCTTGCCGGTGCCCGCGCCGGCAAGAATGAGCACCGGACCTTTGACGGTTTCGGCCGCCTGGCGCTGCTGCGGGTTGAGCGTTTTCAAATCCAACATGGGCGCGAAGTTTAGTTTGCCGCGAAGTGAAGGCAAGCGTGCAGCGGGAAATATTTCCCGCATCTGCCGGGGCTTGTGGATTTTTGAGGGATTTCCGGCTGGCCGGGGTAAGACAGATATACAACCAGATGAAGTCTGCCGGATTGCCCGGCGCAACAAAAACGATAGAATATGGGCGGCGGACAATAACACCGCCGCCCATGAACCGATGAAAGAAAACATGAATCCAAGCGACACCGAATTTTGCGAAGTCCTGCGCGCCGCGCGCCCGTCGCCTTTGCTGCCGCCGCGCTTTCAGGAAAATGTCTGGCGGCGGATTGAGGAAGCCGAAGCGCCGGTGAAATCCGGCTCCTGGCTGGATGCGCTCGCCTCGCTGGTGTTGCGGCCACGATTCGCCTACGCCACGGTCGCCACTCTGGTGCTGGCGGGTGTTTTGCTGGGAACTTATCAAGGCGCGCAAACCGCCAGGCAGGACGCGCAGGCGCGTTATCTTGCCGCAGTCGCGCCGAATTCATTGCGTTAAATGAACCGGCCTTCGCCGGGCCGAAGCCTCTGATTTCCAATGCGTCACAATTTCAATCCCTTCGGAAAATTCCAGCCGTTTTCCGGCAAGCTACGGCCCGGCGAAGGCCGGTCGCTTGTCATTTTGCTGGGTGCCGTGACGCTGGCAGCAGCGGTTTTTGCCGGCGCCTGCTTTGTCAGCCAGCGTGCGTGCCTGATGACGCGCTCGGCGGACAATTTGAGCTGGCTGCGCGATGCATTTCATTTGAGCGATGCCGAGATGGCGCGCGTCCGGCAGCTTCACGAAGGCTACATGCCGCAATGCGCCAAAATGTGCGCGTTGATCGCGGCCAAAAAGACGGAAGTTCAAGCCGCGCTCGGCAACGGAACCAATGTGACCGCCGGGGCGCAAAAGAAACTGACCGAACTCGGCGAGCTGCGCGCGCAATGCCAGGCGCAAATGTTGCAGCACTTCATCATCGTCAGCCAGGCCATGCCGCCGGAGCAGGGCCGCCGTTATCTTGCCGAAATGAAAAAACTCACGCTCGGTTTCCACGAGGAGATTGAGCAGTCCATGTCCGCCGGCCATGAGCATCACCAGCCCTGATGCCCGGCCTTCGCCGGAGGCTTCCACCTCCGTTTCACTCCGGCGCGACGAGTTGGCGCGGCAGTTCGACGACGCCCGCGACCGGGCGGACATGGAACGCCTGATTGCCGGCCGGGACACGGCGCTCAACGATTTGATGCAACGCCACGCCACGCCGGTGTTCCATTTCCTCTGCCGCATGGTTGGCAACGAGGACGATGCAAATGATCTGGCGCAGGAAACTTTCGTCCGGGTTTTCAAGTCGAGCGGCAGTTTCCGGACCAGCGAAAGATTTTCCACCTGGCTTTACACCATCGCCGCAAATCTGGCGCGCAATCACTTCCGCTGGCGCAGCCGGCATCCGAACATTTCGCTCGAAACGGAAAATGCAGAAACGGAACAGACGCTGGGCAGCACGCTTCCATCCGACATTCCCGCACCGAACGAACAGGCGCTCGATGCCGAGCGCGCCGCTGCCGTCCGCGCGGCCGTCGGCAAATTGCCGGACGATTTGCGCGAGGCAATTGTGCTGTGCGAATGGGAGGAGCACAGCCTGGTCGAGGCCGCAACCATTTTGGAAACAACGCCGAAGGCCGTGGAATCAAGACTTTATCGCGCCCGGCAGATTCTTCGTGAAAATTTGAAACTGTGGCTTTAATCGGTTTCATGGTTGTTGAAACCGGGGCAGTGTCCTGATTTGGCTCGGAGCGCGGATTGTCCCCAATCCGCAGCGGCTGAACAGTGCGGACATGCTGCGAGTTGGGACAACTCGCGCTCCGCCCGCAAATTTGAAATTCAAATTCGGACACTACCGAAACCGGTTGCAAATAAGCGCGTGGTGCCGTCAATCAATGGACTACACCCCGCTTCATCCCAAACGAATTGCAGCCAAACCGTAACCAAACAGTTGAACGCGATGGTCTGGCGGCGGCTTGCGATGCCCGTCCTGCGGCATGGTTAAATCATGTAATCGGCCGCGTCGCTTTTGTCCGGCTGGACGGCGGCTGGAGCGTTGGGATAAAAAAGGCGGAGTTCGCTTTTTCCGGGCAGCAATGCCTGGGCGCGCAGCAACGCCTTCCGGGTGGAGATGGTCGGATTGGCCTCGACGGGGAAAAGATTTTCCTCGCCAATCTGTTTCAACAGTCCGCTGTTGCGCAGCACGCGCTGCACGTCGGCGGTGCAACCGCTGATGATCAGGTAACGATCCGTCTGGCGCAGATAATCGTGCAGCGCCTCCAGCGCCATCACCGTGGAGGCGTCGAGGTGCCGCGCGTTTTTCATGCGCAGAATGAACACGCGGATGTTCTCGTCCTCGGCCTGCCTGCGCACCTGCTCCTGAAAAAGATCGGCCGCGCCAAAGAAGAGTTCGCCCTCCACGTGGATGATGGCAATTTGCGGATGCATCCGCTGCGCCTTGTCCGGGAGTTCGGCCAGATAACCGTTTTCGTTGAAGGTGTATTCCACCAGGATGGGCGTGCTGGTTTTGCGGAGAAAAAGCACGAGTGCCAGGCCGATGCCCGCGTAAATGGCGGCTTCGAGCTGGAAGAACAGCGCCACGGCCAGGGTGCCGAAAAAAACCACGGCGTCCGAACGGGTGGAATAAACCGCGACGCGGATCTGCGGTTTGTTGATGAGTTTGTAGCCCACTCGCATCAGAAGCGCCGCCAGCGCCGCTATGGGAATGTAATTGAAAACCGGTGTGACAAAAAACAGGATGACCAGCACCGCCACGCTGCTGAACATCGAGGAAAACTGCGAGGTCGCGCCGCTCTGGTAATTGACCGCAGAGCGCGTGAATGACGATGAGCCGGGCGGCACGCCAAACAGCCCGGCGGCGATGTTGCCCGCGCCCATGCCGACCAGTTCCTGGTTGGGATCCAGACGCTGGCCGCTCCGGGCCGCGATGGACTTGGTGATGGCCGTGGCCTCGAGCATTCCGATGATGGCGATGGCAATGGCGGTGTTGATCAAATGCGGCAGAATTTGAACCTGTTCCTGCCAGTGTGGCAGGCTGCTCAACGCCGGCAAAATGGCGGACAAGGCGCCTTCATCCTTGACCATGCGGAATGGCAGCTCCGGATGATAAATGGCAAAAACGCGCGCGGCGATGCCAAGAAATGCAAGCCCCAGCAAGGCTTCCGGCCAGTGGGGCCGCCACCGCTTGACGCCCTCGAAAATCGCCAGCGTCAGCGCCGCAATCCCGATGGCCCACCACGAAAAAATGCCGGCTCCCAGGTTTTGCGCCACCTCCTGAAGCGTCGCCAGCAAATTCACGCCGGCGTGGGTCGTGAACCCCAGGCCGTTGCCAAACTGGCTGACCATCAGCAGCCCGCCGATGGCCGTGGTGTAGCCCACCACAACCGAGCGCGAAATGAACTTGGTGACCTCGCCGAAATGAAACAGCCCCGCGATGAACTGGATGACACCGATCAAAAAAGCCAAATACGCGACCAGTTGCAGCGGGGGCAGCCCCATCTGGCTGTTGGCCGCCACCGTCGCCGCCGTGATGAGGCATATTGACGTGGTCGGGCCGAAAACGTGATGATGGGATGAGAAAAAGAGCGAGCTGACAAAGCCGCCGACCACTATGGAAATGATGACCGGCATCGGCGGCAGGCCGAGGATCAGGGAAAATCCAATCGCCTGCGGAATGGAAACCAGCGTCAGCGTGGCGCCCGCAATCAAATCGCGCCGCAGCCGCGCCCACGAATAGTTTTTGAATTCACGAATGAACGGCAGCCGCAGTCCCGGCCGCAGCAGGGACATTTCCAACGCGCCGCCTGGATGTTCGGCTGAATCGTTCATTCCCGACCAAGCAAAGAGCTTATCCCCGCTCCGGTCAAGCAGATCGTGTGAAGTTTCCCGGACCGGGGGCGCATCTTGAGGGCGTTTTGCCCGGAAGGAAGCGCGGCTGTCCAACCCGCAGCAGCCCGGGTTGCGGAATGAGCGCGCGAAATTCCACGGGTTTTGGGGTTGTCGAACGTGCTGCGGCTGGGACAGCCGCCACCGTCTCTAAAATGATTTGGCCCAAGGCAAAGCAAGCCTGCGAACGACGCCTTGGTCTCATTTAACCCGAACTCCGAAATGGGAATTGCGGCTGTTTCAAAGCGGGGCATCGTTGCCGTGCGGCGCAAAGCGGTGCTCAAGCACACGCAGTCCAAAAGCTGGCGCGAAGTTTGGTGCGGCCCGGCCATCGCGAAGCATCTGGACTGCGTGCGATTTATCGCCGCTCTTTCCCGCCCATTCCTCACCCGATCCGCTCCCAAAACCCTGCATGTTTGCCCGCCAGCTTCGGAATTCGGGTTTAACCCGAACTCCGAAATTGAATTGCCACAAAAGAACGCAAAGAGAGCAGCGGAGGAATGATTTCAGCGGAAAAAATCTGACGCCATTCTCCATTCAGAATCAGCCCGTCTTGCTTTGTGTTCTCTGCATTGCACTCTCCGTGCGCGCCGTCGTGGTGCTCGCTGACAGGAGAGCGGCAGGCAGAGGACTGCCCGCCCTTGCCAGCGCCGGTATGTCAATCTAAACCGGAACCATGCAATTGAAACCGGACGGGCGGTTGCGGTCGCACCGTAGGACAGGCGTCGCGCCTGTCTCCATCAAAAAACTCCCCCGCACCATTCGGTGATCGCAAACCCCGGTTGAAAAACAACGCCTAAAGGCGATCATTCAAAGTTAGAGACAGGCGCGACGCCTGTCCTACTGCATGGTTCCTGCTCAATGTGAACTGCTTCAGGCTTTGGGTTGGTTGGTTTGTATCGGGTTTTGAACGGCAAAACGAGACAGCCGTGGCGGGAAATTCCCGCCACGGCGCTTTATCACGGCATGTTGATTATAATGTTCCCCTGATGCCCGGTGACAGGCCAGACACTCTGGGTGTCATTGATCGCTTTTGCCAAACCGCCAAGGGACGACTGCTGAACACTGCCATCAGCCATGCCAAGATTGCCGGCACCCTGGTGCAAATCAGTATCCGTCCATATCCACGGGGGATCCACTTTCTTGATGGCGGTGGGCAAATGGGTATCAAAGGTGCAATACGCTCCATTCACCATGTTCATGGCGGTGGCGGTATTTGCTATATTGCGATCCCCGATGAGAATCATTTTTGGATATTTATCCTGCGCATCGCCCTCAACAAAATAACTGAGGTTTTGGGCACCGAAGCCAGACCAATTCGTTGCCACGCTACAGCGGGTAGAACCCGAAATCGTGTGAGAACCAGGCGTGTCACCGGGGCTCTTGGCCGGGGAGATGTCGGTTGGGCAATACAAAATCTTCGGTGTGTTCATCTCATTGGACATGACGCAAAAGACGTTGGTGACGCCGTATCCTGCCGAAGGGGTTGGGGAGGGATAGCTGCATACTTGCTCCATCGCGCCCCATTTGGTCGTGCTGACGGCCATGGGATACTTGTCGCCGTGGTCGCCTTCCCAAACGTGGAAGGCCAGGCCGACTTCCTTGATATTCGTGGCACACTGCGCGCGGCGCGCGGCTCTCTTGGCCTTGGCCAGCGCCGGCAACAGCAGGGCCGCAAGAATGGCGATGATGGCGATTACGACGAGGAGTTCAATGAGCGTGAAGGCTTTGGTGGATTTTACGGATCTTTTCATTTTTTCAGGTGTTGTGGCTTTGCGTTTTACATGTGTGTTGGGCGAAGATTACGCGAATTCCGAATCATGTCAACAAAAAAACCCGCAGCGGCCCGGCCCGTCACCATCGCCGTCTTGACGGCGGCGGCTTCCCAAACGGAGCGTCCGGTTCCGGCTGTCGGTTCTGTTTTCACGAAACTCGAAGTTCGTCCCGCGGGCTGCAAAGCGTTCCGCGGTTTTATGGTTTCGCTCAACGATTTCATGTGGCCACTATACAACACCCTTAAATCAGCGCCATCGCCAATTCTGGCGATATTGCCATCGCCAGTTCTGATGATGCGGTTGACGGCATGAATTAGAAGACTGCCGGTCAATCCGGCGCCGTCTTTTCGCGCAGCGGCGGCTGGCCGAGATGCCTGGCCACGGCCTCCGTCCGCGACCGCACGTGGAGCTTTTCGTAAATGTGGCGGATGTGGGTGTGAACGGTGGCGTAGGTCGTTTTTGTTTTCTCGGCAATTTCCTTGTAAAGAAATCCCTTTGCCAGCAGGTTCAGCACCTCGACCTCCCGCGGCGTGAGGCTTTGCGCCTCCGCCGACAACGGCGGCGCCTGCTGGAAAGACAGCACAATTTTGCGCGCGATGTGACTGCTCATGGGCGAGCCGCCGGCATGAACCTCCTGGATGGCCGCGAGCAATTCATCCGGCGTCGTCTGTTTAAGCAGGTAGCCGGTGGCGCCCGCCGTGAGCGCATCGAAGATGTTCTCGGTGTTCTGATACACCGTCAGCATGATGATTTGTGTCGCGGGGAGCAGCGGTTTGAGCCGGCGCACGCATTCGACGCCGTTGATGCCGGGCAGGTTGATGTCCATGAGCACCACGTCGGGTTTGATGCCGGGAATTTCCTGTAAGGCCTTTTCCGCGCTGCCATGCCGGCTCACGCAGCGGCAGCCGGAAGAGCTGTCAATCAATCTGGCCAGACTCGCCCGCACCGGCGGGTCGTCTTCTACAATCGAAACAGAAATTTTCATGTCAACGCGCAAAATGTTTCAAGGCTGGAATCCGCTCCAGAGTTACGCCCAAACCGGAACGATTCAGTTGCCGGAACGCGTATCTGCGACGCCCCGTCGCAGAAGGTGCGCGCGACGCCCTCGTCGCGCGAGAAATCCGCCACACCATTTGGTTTGCGTGGCGGCTCCGGCGACGAGGCGTCGCCGGCACGCTCTGCGACGGGGGCGTCGCAGCTACTCGCCCGGCGGTTCGGCTTCTCAACTGCATCGTCCCGCCTAACCCGTCACTGGTGATTGCTGGCGTCATCGGGTGAATCTAATCCACATCATCGTCCCGGCCAATCGCTATAATTGGCGGTGCCGACGTCAGGTTGATGGCCGCGGTCATTTCCACGCGCGTGCCGTGCCCGGGCCGGCTGTGGATTTCGCAACGGCCGGCGACAGCCGCCAGGCGCTTCTCGAGATTGACCAGGCCGGAACCGGCGGCGATGCGGTTCGCGCGGACGCCGGGCGCGCCGCCGCCACCAGCGACGGGAATGCCCCGGCCATTGTCCTCAATAATCAGAGTGAACGTTTTTGGCCCGATGCGCAGGCGCAGCCAGACCTCGGTGGCATGGGCGTGCTTGACCACGTTGTTCAGGACTTCTTTCAACGAAAGAAATAAATTATGCCGCAATTCGGCTCCCACGCCCGCCGCCGGCAGCGTCACCGGCAAGTCCATGCGGCAGGGAATTCCCGCCGTGTGGAGAAAATCCTCGGCGTAGGCGGAAATGTAGTCCATCAATCCTTCTAGCGTGTCGTGCTGCGGGTCCACCGCCCAGACGATTTCGTCCATCGCCCGCGTCAATTGCCGGGCCGAGCCGGCGATGCGGTCAAGATGTTTGCCGACCCGTTCCGGCTCGCGCCGGGCCAGCTCGGTCAGCAGGGCGATTTGCGTCAACCCGGCGCCAACATCGTCGTGCATGTCCTTGGCGATGCGGGCGCGGTCGCTTTCGATGGCATGTTGCTGCTTCAACCGCGCTAGTTGCCGGCGGTATTTGGCCGCGACGATTTTACGCGCGGCGAACACCGTGCCGCCGAGAATGCCGGCGGAGAACAGAATCAGAAACCAGGACGTCTGGTAAAAATGCCGCTGGACGGTGAATGCCAGCTCGGCGCTGGTCTCGTTCCACTGGCCCTCGTTGTTGCAGGCGATCACGCGGAAATGGTATTTGCCCGGCGGCAGCGGCGCGTAATGCGCCGCGCGCCGCGTCCCGGCATCAACCCAGTCCGCGTCCTGCCCGTCAATCCGGTAACGGAACCGCGTCTTGTCGCCGGCGTCAAAATTCAACGCGGTGAAACGGAAATCGAACTGCCTGTGTCCCGGCGGCACGATGGTTTTTTCGCCGCGCAACGGGATCGGCTCGCCGTCCACCCGCATCTCCTCGATGATGACCGGCAGCGGATACGGACTGGAAATCAGTTCATCCGGATTGACGCTGACCACGCCGCGGGTGGTCGTGAACCAGAGCACTCCGTTCGTGCCCCGCCAGCAGGCCGGCTGGTATTGCTCGGAACATTCCAGCGCCGGCAAACCGTCGCGCTTTCCGTAAGTGACGCAATCCACCGTGTTGGTCTTGCCTGCCGCACAGGCATTCAACGCTTGCCGCGAAACGCAGTAGATGCCCTGGTGGGTGCCGAGCCACAGCCGTCCTTCGTTGTCCTCCATAATCTGGCAGATGATGTCCACCGGCAGACCCTGTTTGGCCGTGATCCTCTTGAAGACACCGTTCCTGAATCGAAGCAGCCCGCCACGATACGTTCCCGCCCAGATGACGCCCTGCGAATCGGCGTAGAGGGAATAAATCGGCTGATCCGCCAGCCCGTCCCTGGGGCGGAACGGATCGAGCCGGTTTGTCTGGCAACGATATAACGTCCCGTCGAACGCGCCCGCCCAGACGGTTCCGTCCGATGTTTCAGCCAAGGCCCGCACCGCCGGCGGCGTAGTGTTGTCGTTCGTGCCCAAAATCCGCCGCTCATTTCCATCCCATAGGGCGATGCCCGATTTCGTTCCCATCCACACCCGTCCGACGTGGTCGGTCAAAATGGATTTGACGCCATGCAATTCCCATGACGCGCGCTCCACACGGCCGTCGTGGAACTGATACAAATCCTCTCCTTCCGCCGCGCTCAACCAGGTGCCGCCGCCGGCGCGTGGAAAAACTGAAAATACAAAATTCACCGATGCGCTGTCACCGACCGGATAGCGGGTGATTTTCCCGTCACTCCAGCGGCACAGCCCGCCGCCGCTGGTCCCAATCCAGATTGCCCCAATGCCATCCTCGCAAACCGACAGCGCCACCCGGGCCGGCAAACCTTCGGTCATGCCGATGACATTAAAGCGCCGTTCGCGCAGACGCGCCAGTCCGCCGTAATCCATGCCGATCCAGATGCCGCCATCATCGCCTTGGAAGCACGCGCCCACGCGGTCGCCGGGCAGGCCGTTCGTAGTCGCGAGCCTTTGAAATTGCCCGTCCGGCGTGATATGAAAAAGCCCGTTGCCATAATGGTTGAACCACATGCCGCCCGCACGGTCCTCATGTCCGGTTGCTGCGCGGCTGGATGCAGACCCGATCAGGCCGCGCCATTCGGCAATCTCACCCGTCCATTCGCGCCATTCCATTTTGCGAAAACGGTCGCTGTCCAGCACCCACATCGCGCCTGACCACATGGGATACAATTGCATGGGCCGGATGTGCGCCTCGCCGTTTGTGGGTGTCATTGAATAAAATCGCGTGCCGTTCCAGCGGGCGATTTCATTTTCCGCCCCGGCCCAGACCCGTCCGCGCGGGTCAGCCGCCAGCGTGTAAATCCGGCTACCGGCCAGACCACCATCGCCCGGCAGTTCCTTGAATTTGCCTTCGCTGAATTGAAGGATGTGTCCGTCGCCCGCCAAAAACCACAACCGCCCTTCATGGTCGGCGCATTGAAAAATCGGGTGCGAATCCGTCGGCGGAGCCACCACCAGCCAATTGGCGTTCGTGTCTGCCGGATCGCGCTGCAGCACTTCGCCCAGTTGCGTGACGAACGTGACGCGATTGGATGACGAGGCCGCGAGTGTGGTGTGCAAATCGAAACCGGCCCGGTCCGGCCACTCGTTGCGGAACACGCCGTTGCGATACGACGTCAGTCCACCGCGAAAGGTGTTGATCCAAAGCGTGCCGTTGGCATCAAGGAAGAGTCCCTGCACGCGCGGCTGGCTCAACTCCGGCGTGTTGGCCGGGTCGAACGTGACAAACCGCACGCCGTCAAAACGCGCCAATCCGGCATAAGTGCCCACCCAGAGATAGCCGTCGGAAGTTTGGGCGATGGCCGTGACCGTGCTGCCGGGCAGGCCGTTCTCCGTGTCCCAGACATCCACGAGGTAATCCGCCGGCGCCGCCAATGCCCCGGAAATCATGCGCAAAAACAACCCGATTGCAACCACGGCGGAAGCGAGACGACTTACCGGCAATGGAAATATTCGGCGATGCACGGCTGTGAAGCATATCGCCAGCGGCGGAAAAGCACCATCGCAAAACAGATTCACGCCAGCCTGCAAAATCATTTTCCACCGCAAACACGGCATGGGAATGTGATGGCGTAATTGCATCGTAATGTTTTGCCATCAAGTTAACCGGCTGGCTGTCACGATTTTCCGGGACAATACTACGCCACGCCGGGCGGCTTGGAAAACATTGATTCTTTGATTTTTGCGGCTTGCCGCATTCCGGCGGCTTCGCTATGATCTGCGGCGATAAAATAAAGCAGGGCAGTTTCATCATATCGGCGATGCCACGGCATGTCCACGGAGTCTGAAAACCCAAAATCGGAGCAGCCCCGCAGCAGCGAGCGGGATGGCGAGTCGCGTCGGCTGGGGCCATGGTGGTCACGCTTGCGGGTCCCCGGGATTTTCAGCCGCCTGGCAGACTGGTTGTATAATTTTTGGTTTCCTTTTTCCGAAAGTTCGCAAGGCTATGGTTATGGTTATTACGGACGGTCGCGCCAGAACCGGGTGAAGTGGTTGTGGCGTCGTTTGCGGCGTCTGGTGAGAAAATCATTTGTTGGTTCGGCGGTCAGCACGCTGAAAGCCCGTTGGTATGACTGGTGGCATCCCGTTTCCCACGACGATCGCTCCTATTATTCTTCCTACCACGGGGAAGTCCGACTTCACCGGCTGGTTCGGGACTGGCGCCGGCTAAACCGGTTTGTGCGCCGCTCGTTTGTCGGGCGCGGTTTCACAGCACTTACAAACCGGTTTTATGATTGGTGGTATCCGGCTTCCCAGGAATCGAAGGCGTCTCCGTCCTATGGTTATGGCTATGGTTATGGTTCCAGCCGTCAAAACCGGTTGCAACTGGCCTGGAGCGGTGCGCGGCGTCGCATTCGTTCGTCTTGGGTTGGCCGAAAATACCGGGCTTTGGCCGACACTCTTTATGAGTGGTATTTCCCGTTGGTGAAAGGTTCGGGTGGATACGGATATGGATACGGTTATGGGGCGTATCATCGCGTGAGCCGGCCGGTGTGGCTGTTGCGCCTGGGCGTTCGCTGGTTCCGTGGGACCTGGCTCGGACGCAAAACGGGCTGGGTGCTGGATGAGGCGGATGAACTCATTTTCCAAGTGCGCGCACAGGCCGCCCGGGATTTCGCCTGGCCAAGCATTCAGCGCCGGCTTAAGCGCTGGCAGACATGGGTGGTGCTGGTTTGCCTGATTGCAACGATTGGGTTCGGATACAAATACGGCTTGCCGCGCTATCGCCAATACGTTGAGCGGAATTATATCATGCAGGCGCAACGGTTTGTCGCCAAGGGCGATTTTCCGAGGGCGATGCTCCGTGTCCGGCAGGCGCTCGTCTTGAATCCCGATAATACCGCAGCCATCCGGGTTATCGCCGACCTTGCGGATTATATTGGCTCACCCTACGCCCTCCACTGGCGGCAGCGATTGGTGTTTTTGAATCCGGACCCCACCAACCGTCTGGCGCTGGCACGGACGGCGCTCCGGGCGGAGGCGTTTCCTTTTCCCACCGCGACCAAGGCGCTGAACGAAATCGCGCTGGCTTACCGGCAAAGCTCGGCTTACCAGCTCGTGGCCGGCACGCTGGCAGTCCAACTCAACAATTTGCCGGCGGCGGAGCAGCATTTTGAGGAAGCGCTGAAGCTGAATCCGGACGACCCGGTGAATCGGATGTCGCTGGCGGTTGTCCGTTTGCAGTCCGGAGACCCCAAGCTCATCACGGATTCGCGGACCACTTTGGAGTTGCTTCGCACCGACCGCCAGCTTGGCCTGCTGGCGGCGCGTTCGCTGGTGGCCGAGAGCGCCGCCCGTCACGAATTCGCACGCGCAGAGAGGCTTTCGCAGCAAATCCTCACCAACCAGCAGGCTTCGTTCAGCGACCGGATCGTTCATCTGGCCATCCTGAATGTTGAGAAAAGTCCCTGCTTCGCAGGTTTTCTTGTCGAAACAAAGAAATCCGCGGAGGAGAATCCGTTTTATGTCGGCGAACTGGTGTCGTGGATGAACCGCGCCGGATTCGCCCAGGCGGCCTTGGACTGGCTCAACGGGCTTCCCCCGCGGCTCACGAAGCAAGGGCTGGTTCCCATCGCCCTCGCCGATTCTTATGCGGCCCTCGGGCAGTGGAAAGGGCTGACGGGTTACCTGCAAAAGGAACATTGGATGGAAATGGACTCCGTTCGTGTCGGCATGATGTCCTTTGCCTCCTGGAAGGAGTCTGGCAATAAACGATACTCATCAACCACCTGGCAACAGGCCATTCAACTGGCGGCAAGATCGCCCAACGCGCTGAACACACTGGCAAAGATGTCTGCCGGGTGGGGCTGGAAGGAAGAAACGGAAGATGTCCTCTGGTTCGCGGCCGGGAAATACCCGTCCGAAAGCTGGCCGCTGACAACCCTAGGGAATTTATACACGCGACAGCGCGACACCGCCGGATTGAGGCGGGTGTTCCGGACCATTGTCCAAAGAGATCCCAAGGATGCGCTGGCGCGAAACAATTATGCGATGGTGTCCCTGCTGTTGGGCGCGGACACGGCTGAAGCCCATCGGTCTGCGGCGGAACTGCACGCGGCGGAGCCGGGGAATCCGATGTTCGCCTCCACCTACGCCTATTCCATTTACCTTCAAGGCCGTCCACAGGAAGCGGCGCAGGCGCTTCGCGCCCTGGGTCTCAACCAATTGGATGACCCAGCGTTCGCGGCTTATTACGGGATTTTCCTTTCGGCAACGGGCGACAAACAAACCGCGAGGACCTACCTGAACAAATCCGCAAAGGCATTTCTCCTGCCGGAAGAAAAGGCGCTGGTGGAACGCGCGAAGAAAACGCTGTAGGAAAAGCTCCGCGCAAATTGGTCTGGCACAAGAGATGTTTGATCCGATGGCGGTTCAATTTGACATTGGCAAACAACGATTCACCCGCAAAGTTGGCCGGGAATAAAGCTCCATAGGGTCGCCGCTTTTTCCAGCGACCGCCAGCGAATGTGCCAATGTTAAACCCGAACCGCTACAAAACCCGCGGTTGGAGCCGGGCGAAGAAATTTCGGATCACGAAGGCACAGGGACAAACAATAATTTCGGGATTCAAAACCGCATTCCCCTGTCCCATTCCTTTGTCAAAGGATTCGGTTGAACCGCAGGGCAGCACGACAGGGCAATGGGGACAAAGGAATGAACCTGGATTCCCAGTTGAGAACGGCACAACAGGAGAATCTTGTGAATCTTCAATGAAATGGCCGTTGGCACTTGATTCATCTTCCGCCCCGATTCACTTGGAGATCATTGCAAGCAGATACTCCCGGAAGGCGGATTGCGCGGCCTCGTCCGATTCTATTCCCCAAACTCCCAGCTTGATCACCCGTTTCTCGTTCCAGCCGCGATCCCGGATTTTCAATGCATGAAGAACCGTGCGAACCGCCATAATCGTCCCCGGGGCCGCCTGCGACGCCCATTCATTGGGTTCCCAATAACAGGAGAATATATTCAAGGTGTGTCCCTGATTCAGGAAACGTTCCGCGCCGACTCGAAGGCTGATGCCGTTCATGCTTATGGTTTGTGTCCCAAAATTAGTCTGGAGGATCATGCCTGACATCTTTAAACACACATCGGGCGCATGGCCGCGAGCCTGGTTGCAGGCCACGGCGGCGCGATATCGGGTTTCCGCGGGCAGCCAGCGGAAATAGAAAAGCTGCCAGGCGCATCCTCTGTTGTCGCGCCACTCGGCCTGGTGGCCTTCGTCATAACTCAACATCGCCCGGACGGTTTCGCTGACTGGCAATTCACGATATTCGGCGGCCCGGGCCGGCAACTTCAAGGACCAGACGGCCCGGGTCGCGGCCTGTTTCTCCGCCGGACGAAACCAGAAATTGATTCCCGTTTCGGTCAGAATTATCCAGACCACCAGGCTGGCCAGCGCCGCTTTGATCAGAAAGGGATTCACCAATCCTGTGGCGCTGGCTGGCTCGGGGATGGATTGATCTTCCATCTGGCTCGCAAAGTTATGAGGCGCAGGCGATGGGGCTTTATCCTCCGCGCCGGGAGCCGGGGCGAGGTTGTGCAATTCTTCAATGTAATCAAGCTTGGATTCCACCCGCGAAGCATCCCCGCCATCTCCGCCCGGCCTGTGCCGCAGCAACCACACGAGCGCCAGCAGCCCAGCCAGCGTAATCCCCAGAATGGTCATACCCGCCTGGTCATGGTGCAGATTCACCCCCGCGAGGCCATGCAGGTCGGCAATGCGAACGAGATAGGTGGTGCGGACAACATTGCAGGCGAAGGCCAGCGCCACGGCGCCGAAAAGCAGGATGCCCCGCCTCAATATGCTGAAGCTGAACAATTCCCCCAGAAACAGCGCAACCATGACGCTGGCTTGGAACGAACGGATGCCGCTGCACGCCTCGTCCACGCCCACGAAACCGGAGCCTGTCTCAATCAGCACGCCGTGGCGGACGGCGGGGCTGCCCAAAACGTTGGAGGACACGGCGCTGACGGCGGCGTTGAGCTTCGACATTTTTTCAATCAGCGGATGCTCCAGGCGCGTCGGCCAGGGCACGGCGATGAGGAAAAAAATCACCGGAAACGCGAAATAGCGGCTCCAACTGCGCCCGCCCAGAAAATAAAGGATGATGAACGTGATTCCGATCGCTGCGCCTGCAAAGATCCATCCGGCAAAACGCCAATTGGGAATGATCTCCAGAAAAAGTGCGGCGGGCAGCAGGACGAGTCCGAATATTCCGAGCATGAAGAACGTGCCGCCTCCGGGCCGGACGGGACTGCGGGCCGGACGGCGCTTCCAACGCTCCCAGAAAAGGCAGAGACACAGCAGCGGCACGAACCACCCGAAGGCATAGTCGTCATTGCTGTGCCACAAGATGCCGAGGCGATAAATGGCATAGCCCCAGAGCAGGATGAGCGCGCACACCGGCAGCAGTCCCAAAGCAAACGCTGGCGTCCGGCCTTCCGGGGCGGGAACGGGTGACGGTTTTGACGGCAATGAAGTTTCAGGATTGGTCATCGTGTGTCCTCGTGGGTTGCGGCCGTGGCGCGCGATGGGTGAATGATGATGGCAATGGAACGGAGCGCGGGTGTCCCACCCGCGGCAGCCCGGATTGCGGAATGAGCGCGTGAAATTCCACGGGCTGTTGGTTTGTCGAACGTGCTGCGGCTGGGACAGCCGCGCTCCGCCGTCTCCAAAATGATTTTGGCAACACGCACATGAAATTGCTTTTGGACAGCTTCACGTGTCCAAGGTTCTGAAAGTGTTTGTCCAAGTTCTCCGCCATGCGGAAAAATTAAGCCTGGCCCGGGCAAAGCACAAACAAAAAGGGTGGTGTCCTGATTCGCAATTATTGGAGATACGCCTGTCCCACTCGCGGCGGATGGCAACGGCAAGGCATTTGAACCCTTGAACCGGGGTGCCATTCCCGGGAGCGCCGACGTCTCGCCGGCAAGTTCCGGTTTTCGGGTTCCGACTACTGGCCGGCGGGACGCCGGCGCTCCCGGGAGGATCATGGTGAGGACGCCCGCGCTACGAAGAATTTTGTCCCGCACCCTGGGACACCCGCGCTCCATTCAAATCAGGACACTGCCAACAAAAAGGGCGGCTTGAAATCAAGCCGCCCTCAAATGGGAATCCAAAACGTCTTACGCGACTTTCAGCTTGCGCGAATAGCTGCGGCCAACATAGACCAGACCCAACAGCGCGACGGCCGCCACGGCGAATCCGCCGGTTTCGGGAACGGGCACTAACGAAAATTTCATGTTACCGGAACCGTAGGCCGTATCATCTTGTGGGTGAATATTGCCTACCTTATACAGATTCCCAAGAGTTACCCCATCGCCACCAGCCCAAGCAGTGATGTCGCCGGAACTACCCGTATAATAGCCACTGGTATTAACGCCGCCTGTGTAGGACGTCACAATCGCATAAATTCCAGAGCCAAGATTTAAGGAAGTGCTTTTGAAATAGTAACCATTCAATTGTGAGGTGCTGCCAAAAGTTGCCGTATCGAGCGCACCACCACTTGTCACACCCGCGATGGTGGAATCGTAAATGGAAACAGTTACGTTGTTGATCAATTCATATGCATACACGCCAAGGGCTGAAATATTTATAGTATCATTATTGGCCACAGTGAATACTTGCGCGAATGTGGTTGGCACTGCTGGAACATAAGCACCGCCCAAGGCATCAGTGTTATTAGGATCAAAAGCGTAGTTCACAACCGCACTTGCATTAAGAGCCACGAACGAACTGACCACCGCAGCCAGTGCCAATTTTTTTATCACGTTTGTCTTCATAAGATTTCCCATTTGTTATTTTTTGCGCTGTGTTTGTGTTTCAAATTTTCCCCAACGCGAAAATAATGCGTCATGCGGGAACAAATGTAAAGAAGTTTTTTGATTTTTTTTCAGGAGCCTTGGGCCGGAAAAGCTCCGGGCATGGGAATCAGCCGGGCAGACCCGTGAAATGGCTCAATATCAGCCCCAGCCAATCCAATTGGCTTTGCTTAAATCGTTGAAAAAGGCCGTTTTTCAAGCCTTCCGCGTCCTTCCAGGCGCGCGTGCTCTTCAATCATTCTTCGCCGGCAAATGGCCAGCGCCAAGGCGGCAAGTCGCAAATATGATACTTGACAAATGCAAAAAGTTCGCCTATGGGTCGCATGGTAACGATGCAAAACGAGTTCGATGCGGATGATTTGAACCTGATGAAGCTGGCGCGGGAATACGCCGACGAGGACAAGGCCCGCGCATTTCTGGAGTCATTGCGCTGGCCCAAGGGCGTCCAATGCCCGCATTGCCAGTTTGACGAGGTTTATAAACTCACGCCCAAAGCCGGCAGCCGGTGTCCGGCGCGCAAGGGCGTTTATTGTTGCGCGGCCTGCCGCAGCCAATTCACCGTGACGGTCAAAACGGTTTTCGAGGGAAGCCACATCAAAATCGGCTCGTGGCTCACGGCCTTGTCCTGCGTTTGTTCCGGCAAAAAAGCCGTGTCCGCCCGCCGGCTTCACCGTCTGCTGAAAATCACCTGCAAGTCCGCCGGGTTCATGGCGCGCCGCATCCGCCTTGCCCTCGACGACAAAACGGGTGATGAAAACAAATTGAACGGCGTTGTCGCCGCGGATGAAACCCGTGCCCGCGGCAAAAGAAAAATCACCGCGAACGGACTTGGCTTTGAAGAGGCGTTGCGGAAGATGCTGGCCGCGCCGCCGCCGCCGTCGTCAAAATCCGCAAAGAAGTTGCGCCGGGAAAAACAAGGCAATTTGGGTTAGCATTGGCACGGTTTGAAGTGCCGCAGGGAAAAGCGGCGGAGGGCCGCCGCAGTCCAAAACGCAAAGCGTTTGCCTGAAATTCACGAACGGCGCGAAGCGTCGTGGACTGCGCCAGCCCTCTGGCGCTTTGCGGCAGACGGCTTTGCTGCGTGAACCGGGGAGTGCCAATGTTAAATTGAACCGCAATAAAATTTCCCCCGATGTCATCAACCGTTCTTCAGTTTCAAAATTTCACCGCGCAATTGCCGCGCCAGTTGCTTGCGGTCCGCGCCGGTCTGTTGAACGGGCGCAAAGCGGACGGTGGCGCGGACGGCGCGCTTGCCCAGCAGGTTGAGCAAATGCGGAAAAAATGTGTGGTCGCCCCAGTAACACACCTCGTCGGCCACGTCGCCGTCTTCGATGGCGTATTGAATCGCGCCGACCGAGAGCGGGTGCGCGGGTTGCGCCGCCGGTTCGAGCAGCGCGGACTTGAAAGGCAAAACGCCCTGGCCGTTGGAACTGGCTCCTTCCGGAAACAAAATCACGAGCGCGCCCCGATTCAGCGCGGCCTGAATTTGATTGTTCATCCGGACGACTTGCAGGCGGCGTTCGCGGTCCACGAACAACGTGCCGCCCATTTGCGCGAGCCAGCCTACGACCGGCCAGGATTTGATCTCGCGCTTGGACACAAACACCACGGGCGTGAGCGATGCGAGCACAAAAACGTCGAGGTAACCCAGATGGTTGGAAACGAGCAGGCCGCGCGCGGGAACCTGGCTGCTGACGCGCGTTTCCAGCTTGAAAATTTTCAGCGCGCGCCGCGCATGGCGTTGCAGCCACAGCGCGCGGGCGGCGGGCGCTGAATTTTCCGGGCGGAACGCGCAGCGAAAAAGAAAATCGAAAACGGCGGCGAGCACGACGCCGACAAACCAGAAGAATCTTCCGGTGACGCGGAGCGGATGCCGGCACAGCGCTTTCATGCGCGGATTTCAAACGGGTTGAACACGCCGGTCAATCCAGAAAATCCGGCGACCGTGGCGCCGCTCATTTTGTTTGGGCGTCTGCGCCGGCGCGCTGCTGGAGCTGCCGCTCCAAGTAAGTGTCCTCCGGCGCTTCGAGCCAGGCGGTCAGCCAGATGTTGCCGAGCATCTGCCCGGCCTTCACAAGCTGCCCGTCGAGAAATGCCACGCCGTCCATGCCTTTGCCGGCCTCGCCGGTGAGCTGCCCGTTCTTTTCCATTTCGTAAAGCGGCTCGACCAGTTTATTTTGCTCGACGAGATAATTCACAGCCGCCTTGAGCATTCCGTCCGGCTGATCCGCGTTGGCGATGCGCGCGGCGGGCTGGATTTTTCCGATGAGTGCCTCCACTTTTATTCCGCCGGTCGCCCGGAAATAGCCGCCGTCAATCCACGCGTGAATGAACATTCTCTCCACGCCGGTAACCGGTCCGGCCGTGTAATGTTTCGGATTGTCGCCGACCCAGCCGTTGAAATGCACCGTCGTGTGCAACGGCTGCGCGCCGTCGCCGACATAATGCCCCATCACGCCCATCACATAAATGCAGTCCGCCTGCGCGTTGGCGATTTCCTCCGGCGTGCCACCGTATTGCCGGAACGCCTTCAGCGAACTGAAACCGGATTTCAACTTCTCGTAATTTTCCGTGATGGCCCAGGGTAAAAATCCGTCCAGCTCGCGGGTGTGGTCGGCGTCCTTGTCCTGGTCAATCGGCGGAAACTTTTCGGGATGCGCCGCGCGCGCCTTTGCGATGTCCGCGGCGAAATCGTAGCGCATCAGCGGCAGCGTCTCGGGCGTCAGGCCGAAAAGTTTCAAGCCCTCCAAGTCAATGTAATGGTCCGGGCCGTTGACGTTTTTCAACGGCAGATCGCCCACGTTCCGCCAGCGGTCCGGCTCGCCCGCCAAAAATTCAACGCGCCCCTTCAGCACGGGCGTCAGATCGAACCCGCCAAAATCCTTCGGCAGCGAAGCCAGCGCCAGCTCGTTGATGGCGTGATGGCCTTCATAATCCCATGCGCCTGCGCTGAAAGCGAATACGCCGAGCGCGCCCGCGAGGATGAATAATTTCATTTTCATAATGTATTCTTGCCGAAGTTTTTGCTAACGATGGCCATGTCGCAATGAAAATCATCACCGACGAACGCTGCACCGGCTATTCGCGCGATGGCCATCCCGAACGGCCGGAGCGAATCACCACCGCCGTTGAATTTCTGAAAAGCCAGACGGAATTGCCCATTACCTGGGCCGCGCCGGGCGGGGTGGAAGACGCGCAAATTCTCCGCGCCCATTCGCCGGAACTGCTGGAGCGCCTGCAAATTCCCGAAGACTTTGATGAAGACACTCCATTTTGCGAAGGCATCGCCGGCTTTGCGCGCGCGTCCGTCGCCGCCGCGCTCGACGCGCTGAAAGCCGCGCGCGCCGGTGAAAATGTTTTCAGCCTCATGCGCCCGCCCGGCCATCACGCCACGCGCGACCGGGCGATGGGCTTTTGCTACCTGAACAACATCGCCATCGCCGTGCTCGAAGCACTTGCGACTGGCTCGAAGCGTGTCGCGGTTTATGATTTCGACGTGCATCACGGCAACGGCACGGAGGCCATTTTGCTGGATCGGCCAGGCTGCGCGTATTTCTCAATCCACCTGTATCCGTTTTATCCCGGCACGGGCGCGGCGAACTTTGGCAAAAACTGCTTTAATTATCCCGTCGCGCCGGGCGCGCCGCGCGGGACGTATCGCGACGCGCTCGCCTGCGCGCTCGGCGATTTGAAAAAATTCCGGCCCGACCTCGTCGCCGTGTCCGCCGGGTTCGACGCCTACGCGCGCGACCCGCTGGCCTATGGCGCTCTGCTGGCGGAGGATTTTCACTGGCTCGGCAGGGAATTGAGCGCGCTAAATGTTCCATTCTTCAGCCTGCTCGAAGGCGGTTACAGCAAGGACCTGCCGGAATTGATTTTCGCCTATCTCAAAGGCGTGGAAGGGAATAATTTTCCATGACCGTCCTCGAAGCGATTCAGAAAAGCGCGGAATTTCTCGGCAAAAAAAATGTCGAGTCGCCGCGGCTGCAAACCGAATTGCTCCTCGCGCATCTGCTCAAGCTGCCGCGCATGAAGTTGTATCTGAACTTCGAGCGCGTGCTCTCGGCGGCGGAAACCGACACGCTGCGCGAACTCGTCAAACGGCGCGGCCGGCGCGAACCTCTCCAGCACATCGTTGGATCGACTTCTTTCTGCGGTTATGAAATCGCAGTGAACCGTCACGCGCTTGTGCCACGGCCGGAAACGGAATTGCTCGCGGAAGCGGGCTGGCAGTTTCTCAACCGCCTTTCGGAGGGACGAGTTACACAAGTCCCAACTCAAAATGTTGGGGACTCACAGAGCTCGTCCCTCCGGGCTTTGGATTTCGGCACCGGCACCGGCTGCATCGCCATCGCGCTGGCAGTAAAGTGTCCGGACGCCAAGATTATCGCGCTGGACGTTTCCGCCGAAGCGCTCGGGTTGGCAAAACAAAACGCGGCGGCAAACAGGGTCGCGGAGCGGATTGAATTTCTGGAAAGCAACAGCTTCGCCGTCCTGACCGAGCGGTGGGGCGAACGTCCTCGCGAGCCAAAAGATAATGTTCAAGGCGGCTCGCCGGGAGTCTCGCCCCACCAATTTGATTTGATCATCAGCAACCCGCCTTACATCCCGTCCGCCGAAATCACCTCGCTCCAACCGGAGGTCCGCGATTTCGATCCGCTCGCCGCGCTCGACGGCGGAGCGGACGGGCTGGATTTTTATCGCAAACTTGCGGCCGAGGCGAAG